>DATCYZ010000081.1:0-58479 GCA_036526195.1 Burkholderiales bacterium | reverse complement strand
CTGCTGGAAGCCGTTCATCACCGAGAGCACGACGATCAGCGCCGCCACACCGAGCGCCATGCCCGCCATCGACATCGCGGAGATGAAGCTGATGAAGTGGTTGCGGCGTTTGGCCCGGGTGTAGCGCAGGCCGACGAGGAGTTCGTATCGCACGGTGCGGCGAGGATACTACAATGCCCCCCATGGACCGGGCCGATGCCGAGACGCTCACGCACCTCTTGCGCGGCACCCGGATCGCCCACCTCGCCACCCTGCGCGACGGTAAGCCGATGGCCTCGATGACGCTTTTTCTCGCGACCGACGAGGGCGCCGCCTTCCACGTTCACATCAGCCGCCTCGCCTGGCACACCCAGGACATGGCGGGCGATACACGCGTCGCGCTGTCGATCGCCGAGACCGACGACGCGCGCGAGGACCCCTTCACGCTGGCGCGGCTTACGGTGCGCGGCACCGCCGAACCCCTGCCCGGTGCGGGCGCGGCCTTCGAAACGTTGAAGGCGCAGTGGCTCGCGAAGTTCCCGGCACAGGCGGTCAACTTCACGCTCGCGGATTTTTCCTTCTGGCGCATCCTCCCGATGGATGCGCGCTTCATCGCCGGCTACGGCCGCATTTACAACCTGTCGGCGCAGGCCTTGCGCGAGGCGATCGAGGCGCACACATGAGCGAACCGCTGCGCATCCCGCTGTCCCTGGTCTTCACCGACGCCGCCGGTGCCCTGATCACCGGACTCGGCGTCTACGGCCTGGTGTCCGAAACGCCGCCTGCGTGGCTGCCGGCGCTCGGCGATCCCGGCAAGGCCTGGCTGCTCATCGGCCTCGGCGGCGCGATGATGGCCTGGGCCGTGGGCCGCATCATCGCGATTGCGCTGCGCTCGCGACGTCCAGGATGACGCCTGAAGTCGCGCTGCTCGGCCTCGTGCTCGCCGGCGCGGACTTGGTGCATCACGCGCCCGAATGCCCGGTCAAGCTCGAACGCCGGGAGCAGGCCGCCGCTGCCCTGCTGCGCCTGCGCCCGGCCTGCCCGCTCGGCCGGGGCTCGACGCATGCATCGATCCGCGCCCTGCTCGCGCAGGCCGGCCCGGCGCGCGAGGCGCAGGTGGGACTCGGACGCCTCGCCGAGTATCCGTGGCTGTCCACGCTGCTTGCGCGCGAGGCCTCGGCCGGACGCGGCTGGGACCCGGGCACGGGACGTCCGTACAAGGAACACGCCAACCGCTACGTTGCCGCGCTGCTGCGCGGCGTGCCCGAGTTCACCGTGCTGTTCGACGACTGGCTGATCGAGTCGGTCTCGGTGGAGAAGGTGCTGGTCAAGCCTGCCGCGGAACTCGACTTGCCCGAGGGGGCGCCGTTTCCGCCCGAGGCGCGCTTTCCGTGGGACGCGCAGGTGCACGTCCGCCTGCGCCGGCCGTGAAGATTCTCGGCGTCGACTTCACTTCCACGCCGGGACCGCGCAAGTCGATCACCGCGGCGCACGGCCGGCTGCGCGGCCGCGTGCTGACGATCGATTCGATCGAGCCGATCCGGGATTTCCCCGCCTTCGAGGCCCTGCTCGCGCGTCCCGGCCCGTGGATCGGCGGCTTCGACTTTCCCTTCGGCCTGCCGGCCGAACTGTGCGAGGACCTCGGCTGGCCGCGCGACTGGAGAAAGATGGTGGCGCATTGCGCGAATTGCGACCGCGCCGCGTGGCGCCGGGTCCTTGACGCCTATCGGGCCTCGCGCCCGGTGGGCCACAAGTACGCGCATCGTGTCACCGACGTTCCGGCAGGCTCGTCGAGCCCGATGAAGCTGGTCAATCCGCCGGTGGCGCTGATGTTCCACGAGGGCGCGCCGCGCCTCGCGGCCTCGGGCGTCCACGTCCCGGGACTCGCGCAGGGCGATCCTGGGCGCGTCGCGCTGGAGGCCTATCCGGGGCTGCTCGCGCGCTCGATCACGCGCGCCTCGTACAAGAACGACGCGCGCGCGAAGCAGACGCCGGCGCGCGCGGCGGCACGTCGCCGGATCGTCGCGGCACTCGCGCGCGGTGAATCCACCCTCGACGTGACGCTGGAACCGGCCTCCCCGGCCCTGCGTCGCAGCCTGGTTGCGGACGCGAGCGGCGATGCGCTCGACGCGGTCTTGTGCGCCGTTCAGGCCGCCTGGGCGTCGCGCCAGCCCCGCTATGGACAGCCACCCCGCCTGCCGCGTGGCGAAGGCTGGATCATCGCCGCCGACAGAACCGGCACGCGCGGCGAAACAGGCTGACCACCTGCCGTCCGATGTGGTACCAAGTCGGTCGTCCGATCCGCACGCACAAGGAACTCCCCGCATGAGCCTCAAACGCAGAGCCTGCATCGCCGGTGCCTGGGAGCACCCGACGCGCAAGGCCCCCGACAAGTCGGTCGCCCAGTTGCATGCCGAATGCGCGCACGGCGCGCTCGCCGATGCCGGCCTGTCCTTCTCCGAGGTGGACGCCTATTTCTGCGCCGGCGACGCGCCCGGGCTCGGGGCGCTCAACATGGTCGACTACCTTGGCCTCAAGGTCCGCCACCTCGACAGTACCGACACCGGGGGCTCGTCGTACCTGGTGCACGTGGCGCACGCCGCGCAGGCGATCGTTGCCGGCAAGTGCGACGTGGCGCTGATCACGCTCGCCGGCCGGCCCCGCTCCGAGGGCTCTTCGGGCACGCAGGCGCGCAGCTGGGGCGCGAACCTGCCCGACGCCCCGTTCGAGGCGCCCTACGGCCTGGTGACGGTAAACGCCTACGCGCTGGTGGCGGCGCGCCACATGCACGAGTACGGCACCACGCCGGAGCAGCTGGCGTGGATCAAGGTGGCGGCCTCGCACCATGCGCAGCACAACGAGCACGCGATGCTGCGCGACCGGGTGACGGTGGAAGAGGTGGTCGGCTCGCCGATGATCTCGGATCCCCTGCACCGGCTCGATTGCTGCGTGGTGTCCGACGGCGGCGGCGCGCTGGTGGTGGTGCGGCCCGAGATCGCAAGGAAACTCAAGCGCCCGGTGGTCAACCTGCTCGGCGCGGGCGAGGCGGTGAAGGGCCCGCGCGGCGGGCAGGTGGACCTGAGCTTCTCCGCCGCGGCCTGGTCCGGTCCGCGCGCCTTCGAAGAAGCCGGGGTGGAGCCGACCGACATCAAGTACGCCTCGATCTACGACAGCTTCACCATCACGGTGCTGATGCAGCTCGAAGACCTCGGCTTCTGCGTCAAGGGTCGTGGCGGGCGCTTCGTCGCCGACGGCAACCTGATCTCCGGACAGGGCCGCCTGCCCTTCAACACCGACGGCGGCGGCCTGTGCAACAACCACCCGGCGAACCGCGGCGGCATCACTAAGGTGATCGAGGCGGTGCGGCAACTGCGCGGCGAGGCGCACCCGGCCGTGCAGGTGAAGAACTGCGATCTCGCGCTCGCCCAGGGCATGGGCGGGATGCTCGGCGCGCGCCACGCGAGCGCGACGCTCATTCTGGAGAGGGGTTGAACATGGCCACCGCTTCGCAAGACCGCAAACTCACCGCCCCCGTCGAGTACCCCGAGCACGCCGCGCTGTGGCAGGCGGCGCGCGAGGGCAAGCTGCTGGTGCGCCGCTGCGCCGGCTGCAAGGCCGCGCACTGGTACCCGCGACCGGTCTGCCCGCTGTGCGGGTCGAACGACACCGACTGGTTGGAGAGCACCGGCCGGGGCGCGATCTACAGCGTCAGCGTGACGCGGCGCGGCGTGCCAACGCCCTACGCAATCGCCTACGTCACGCTCGACGAAGGCCCCACCATGCTGACCAACATGGTCGATTGCGACCTCGACGCGCTCGCCATCGGGCAGCGGGTGAAGGTGGTGTTCAAGCCCACCGACGGCGGCGCGCCGGTGCCGATGTTCACGCCGGGGGAATGATGGGCGCCGGACTCAAGGCGCTGCTCGAGGCGCGCTACAGCTGCCGCGGCTTCCTCGACAAGCCGGTGCCACGCGAGACCATCGAGAGCATCCTCACCGCCGCGCAGCGCACGCCGTCCTGGTGCAACTCGCAGCCCTGGCAGGTGATCCTCACCTCCGGCGCGGCGACCGAGGCGCTGCGCGCCGGGCTGCTCGCCGACATCGCCGCCTCGCCCGCGCCGCAACCCGATTTCCCCACGCCGCGCGAGTACCTCGGCGTCTACCTCGAGCGCCGCAGGGCCTGCGGCTTCCAGCTCTATGAAGCGGTCGGCGTGAAGCGCGGCGACAAGGAAGGCGGGACGCGCCAGGCGATGGAGAACTTTCGCCTGTTCGGTGCGCCGCACGCGCTCGTGGTGACCACGCCGGAGCCGCTCGGCGTCTACGGCGTGCTCGACTGCGGCGCCTGGGTGAACAACTTCATGCTGGCGGCGCAGGACCACGGCGTGGCGACGATCGCGCAGGCCGCGCTCGCCGGGCGCTCGCCGTTCCTGCGCAGGCACTTCGGCATCGCGGAAGACCGCCGCGTGGTCTGCGGCATCTCCTTCGGCTACGAGGATCCCGCGCACCCGGCGAACCGCTTTCGCACTGCGCGCGAGGCGATTTCCGCAGTGGTCGACTGGCGCGACGCCTGAAGGTTCGCGGACCCCGATAAAATCGGCGCTCGCCATGAACGCCACCCCGCCCGAGAACAAGGAACAGCTGCTGCACGAGGACCGGCGCCTGCTCGGGCGCCTGCTCGGCGAGGTGATCCGCGAACAGGCCGGGCCGGAGATGCTCGAGCGCATCGAGCACATCCGCCAGACCGCGGTGGCGTTCCGCCGCGCCGAGGCCCATCCCGAGGACGCCTCAGGCGCGGCCAGCGTCAAGGTGGAGCTCGAATCGCAGCTCGACCGGCTCGACATCGAGCAGACGCTGCACGTGGTGCGCGCCTTCAGTTATTTTTCCCACCTGCTGAACATCGCCGAGGACGCTCACCAGCACCGTCGCCGGCGCGCGCACCGCGAGGGCGGCTCGCCGCCGCGACCGGGCAGCCTCGCGGTGGCGCTCGAGCGCGTGCAGGCCGCCGGCGTCGACGGCGAGAAGCTCCTCGCGTGGCTGGCGCGCGCGCGCATCAGCCCGGTGCTGACCGCGCACCCGACCGAGGTGAAGCGCCAGAGCGTGCTCGATTGCGAGCGCGAGATCGCGCGCCTCGTCGACCTGCCCGGGGATGCGGTGCGCAACAGCGCCCTGCATCGCGAGGTGCTGCGCCTGTGGCTCACCTCGATGCTGCGCATCGCGCGGCTCGCGGTGACCGACGAGATCACCAACGGCCTCGCGTACTTCAACACCACCTTCCTCGAGGAGGTGCCGCGCCTGTACGGCGAGGTCGAGTCGGCGCTCGCAGCCCGCTTCGGGCTCCAGCAGGTGCCGCGGCTCCCGCCCTTCCTCGCGGTAGGCACCTGGATCGGCGGCGACCGCGACGGCAACCCCAACGTGGGCGCGCCGGTGCTCGAGCACGCGCTCGCGGCACAGGCCACGCTGGTGTTCGAGCATTACCTCGCGGAGGCGCACGCGCTCGGGCGCGAGCTCGCGCTCTCCACCCGCATCAAGGCGGCGCCGCCCGCCATCGTCGCGCTGGCGGAGGCCTCCGGCGACGACTCGCCGTTCCGCACCGACGAGCCGTACCGGCGCGCCTTCGCCGGCATCTACGCGCGACTGGCCGCGAGCGCCGAGGCGCTGGCCGGGCTGCGCGCCAATCCCGAGCCGATCACCGAACGCCCCGCCTACGCCTCGCCCGCGGACTTCGCCGCCGACCTCGACATCGTGCTTGGCGCGCTCGAGGCGCAGGGCGCCTCGCAGCTCGGCGCGGGCCGCCTGCGCGCGCTGCGCCGCAAGGTGGACGTCTTCGGCTTCCACCTTGCCTCGATCGACCTGCGGCAAAGCTCCGGCGAACACGAGAAGACGCTCGCCGAACTCTTCGCGCGGGCCGGCGTCGAGGCCGACTACGGCGGGCTCGACGAGGCGGCGCGCGTGGCGCTGCTCGCGCGCGAGCTGTCCGGGCCGCGCCCGCTGCGCTCGCCGCACCTCGCGTACTCCGCGCACGTGGACAAGGAACTGGCGATCCTCGCCGCCACCGCCACCGGACTGCGGCGCTACGGCGCGCAGGCCGTGCCGCACCACGTGATCTCGCATTGCCAGTCGGTCTCGGACCTGCTCGAAGTGGCGCTGCTGCTGCGCGAGGCCGGCCTGCTGCGCCCCGCCTCGGCCGAAACCGGCGCGGCGGCGATGGACCTCGACATCATCCCGCTGTTCGAATCGATCACCGACCTGGTCTCCGCGCCGGCCATCATCGACGCCGCGCTCGGGGTGCCCGCCTACCGGGCGCTGATCGACGCGCGCGGCGGCGCGCAGGAAGTCATGCTCGGCTACTCCGACAGCAACAAGGATGGCGGCAACCTCGCCTCCAGCTGGTCGCTGCACAAGGCCTCGAGCGCGCTGGTCGAGGTCTGCAAGCGCCACGGCGTGCGCCTGCGCCTGTTCCACGGCCGCGGCGGTACCGTCGGCCGCGGCGGCGGTCCGAGCTACGAGGCGATCCTCGCGCAGCCGGCGCACAGCGTCGACGGCGCGCTGCGCCTCACCGAGCAGGGCGAAGTGATCGGCAGCAAGTACGGCGACCCGGAACGCGGCCGGCACAACCTCGAAACGCTGGTCGCCGCCACCATCGAGGCGAGCCTCGCCGAGCGCCCGCGCAACGACGCCGAGCGGGACGAGGACGCCGCGGTGATGGAAAGCCTCTCGGCGCACGCGCTCACCGCCTACCGCGCCCTGGTGCGCGAGACGCCGGGCTTCCTCGAGTATTTCCGCGCTTCGACGCCGATCGCTGAGATCGCGGAGCTCAACATCGGCAGCCGGCCGGCCTCGCGCAAGGCGACCGAGCGCATCGAGGACCTGCGCGCGATTCCCTGGGTGTTCAGCTGGAGCCAGTGCCGGCTGATGCTCCCGGGGTGGTACGGCATCGGCTCGGCCTTCGAGGCATGGGCCGCCGAGGGCGGCAGCCTCGGGCGCCTGCAGGCGATGCACGGCCGCTGGCGGTTCTTTCGCTCCCTGCTCTCCAGCGTCGACATGGTGCTGGCGAAAACCGACCTCGGCATTGCCTCGCGCTACGCCGAGCTGGTGACCGATGTCGAACTGCGCAACCGGGTCTTCGGCATGCTCGCCGCGGAATGGCACCGCACCCGGCGCTGGCTCGCCGACATCACCGGGCAGGCGGAGTTGCTGGCGGAGAACCCGACGCTCGCGCGCTCGATCCGCAGCCGCTTTCCCTACCTCGACCCGCTCAATCACCTGCAGGTCGAGTTGCTCAAGCGCCATCGCGCCGGCGACCGCGACGAGCGCACCCTGCGCGCCATCCACCTGACGATCAACGGCGTGGCCGCAGGGCTGCGCAACAGCGGCTGACCGCGCCCTTCCAGGACCCTTTCGAATGCCAAAATTCCTCGTCGTCCACGGTGCCGGCATGAACATGCGCGGCAAGTCGCAGGTCGAGCTCTTCGGCACCCTCACCATGGCCGACTACGACACGCACATCCGCGGCTACGCCAAGGACCTCGGCTGCGAGGTCGAGATCTTCCACTCGAACATCGAGGGCGAGGTGATCAACCGCCTCTACGACGCCTTCGAGCGCAGGCTCGAGGGCGCGATCATCAACCCCGCGGGCTACACCACCGAGCACCCGGCGCTGTGCCAGGCGATCACCCAGATCGGCCTGCCGGTGGCGGAGGTGCACCTGTCGAACCCGGCGGCGCGCGGGCGCATCTCGGACGTCGGCCGGGTCTGCCGCAGCGTGGTGACCGGCTTCGGCGTCTACGGCTACGCGCTCGCGCTGCGCGGGCTGCTGGAGATCACGCGCGCCGCGAAATAGCGCGCCGGACGCCGAATCGGGCCGTATGGCAACGTATATGTTACCAATAGGGGATGCGCGGCGCTACCGATCCCGGCGGATGCCTTCGTCTATGCAGGCATTCAGCTTCGCCAGTTGCGCCACGATGGACTCCGGCCTGGAAAGATCCGGTTTCGCATCGCGACAGCGCTGCTGCGCCTCCAGCTTGCGCAGGAGGTAGTCGGTTTTCCTCAGGCCGTGCCGCGTTGCCGCCCGGGTATCGAGCCGGTCCTGATAGGCGGGATCGAATTCGTTCAGGCCGAACTGCCGCACCTCCACCTCTCTAAGGATCTTCATTTCGTTCGCGGGCACCCGCTGCATGGCGTCGAGCAGGACGGACCGGACGTTGACGAATTCCAGATACGCACGGATTTTTCCGCGCAGTTCGGCAAGGCCTTCCTTCGCGTCGCCGGGATTCCCGCCTGTGCCTGAGGCCGGCGATAGCCGATGAACGCCGATCCTGCCGTCGGCGATGCGCCCGTGCCCGGCCGCCAGCACGAAGACGCAGGCGCCATGGCAAACGCTGGATTCGTGAACCATCGTGTAGGTGGTCGGCAGGGTGCGCAGGACGCGGCCGATCTCGAGCGCCGCTTCGACCTCACCGCCAGTGCTGTTGAGGTAAACCAGCACAGGCCCCTTGCGCGCGCGCGGCAACTTTGCCGCCTCCCTGAAGGCACGCAGATCGGCCGCACCGATCCTGCCCTCGACGATCACCTTGCAATCGCCATCGCCGCACTGCACGGTGGTTTCGGCCCGCGCCGACGGCATCAGGGCACCCGCTATGATCAGCCAGCCGATTGCGCGCATCGAACCGATTATAGGACGCCCCGCACGCCCGGATCCCCTGCGCAAATTCGTGACCCCGGTCATGGGGGAGAATCCGGGCTCAGCCATCGCACGCCGACCCCCATGACGGATCAAGAGGACATCGGACCGCTGCTCACCAGCGAAGTCGATGCGGCCCTGCGCGCCGCCCTGGACGCCGGCGCGTCCCGCGTGGCGTGCTCGCTGGATCTGGAACGCTCGAAGACGACAGTCGACCTCGAGGCGCATGAATGGCACTGGCAGGGCCGGCGCTTCCCGTACCTCGGACCCTGCAAGGACCGCACGATCTACCACTGGAGCGACGAAGGCTTCCAGCCCGTGGCGCGCTTCACCACCGGCCTGTACAAGCTGGTGCCCACCGACTGGGGCCCACCAACCTTCGAGATCGACGGCATCAAGATGCTGCCGACGGCGAAGGGGTCGCCCTGGGCGGACGCCGAACGCAAGGTCGGTCTGGTCGCGCCGCGCGGCAAGGTGGTGCTCGATACCTGCGGCGGGCTCGGCTACTTCGCCGCCTGGTGCCTCGCGCTCGACGCGAAGCAGGTGCTGTCGTGGGAAAAATCCTCGGACGTGATCTGGTTGCGCAGCCTGAATCCCTGGTCGCCCGGCGCGGATGACCGGCTCAGGTTCACCCACGGGGACATCGCCAGGGAGATCGGCACGCTGGCGGACGCCTCGGTCGAGGCGATCCTGCACGACCCGCCGCGCTTCGGCACCGCCGGCGAACTGTACTCGCAGGCCTTCTACGACCAGCTCGCCCGCGTGCTGAAGCGCCGGGGAAAGCTCTTTCACTACACCGGCTCGCCCAACACCCTGACCAGCGGCCGCGACGTGCCGAACGAGGTGATGAAGCGCCTGCGAAAGGCCGGCTTCAGTGCCGTGCCGAACGGCGACGGGGTGCTGGCGACGCGAACGTAGTCGCCGCGCTTACTTGCGCCCGCCCGACTTCACGAAGGCGTGCGAGGCCTTGAACAGCGGCAGGTCCTCGACATAGCCGGCAGCATCCTCGCGGTCGATCTGGATCCACTCGCGCGTGCTCGGCATGCCCGCGGGCTGGAACGATCCCACGTCGCCGCGCGAGAACTGCAGCTCGGTGGCGGTGGCCGCCGGCAGGCGCAGGCCAACGCCCTTGCCGCTCAGGCAGGCGAACATCCGGTCGCTGACGAAATACGCGTCCAGCCCGTTGATCCGGCGCGCGCTCACGCCGGGCAGCTTGAGCAGCAGCGCATCGAGCGCCGCCTTGCGATCGGTTTCCGGCGAGTCCGCGGCCATGGCGCTCAGGGCGGCCCGTCGCGCAGCGCGGCGTCACTGCGCGAGAACACGCCCGCCGCCAGCCAGGCCCAGAGCGCAAAGGCGAGCGCGACCAGCACGTAGAAGAGGATCGACCCGAGGCGCAGCAGCCCCTCGTAGGGCAGCACGCCGTAGATCGCCGGCGGCAGGACCAGCAGGACGAGGAACAGCCCGCCGTAGACCTCGAGAAGCAGGCGCAGCGCCGCGACGATCTTCATGGCTTGCCTCCGCGTTCGTCGTTCCCGCCGGGGTCGCGATCCAGCTTCACGTTCAGCGTGCCCGAGCGCACGTGCAGGTCGCGCTGCGGGAACGGGATCTCGATGCCGGAGGCCTCGAGTTCGTCCGAGATCGCCCACAGGTACTGCGCCTCCGTCCGGCTCGGCCGCGCGATCGCATCCGCCCCCACCCAGATGACCAGCATGAAGTCGAGGCTGCTGTCGCCGAAGCCCACCAGCCAGACGTCGGTCTTGCGCGTTTCGTCCTCGACGGTGGTCGACACCTTCGAGGCGGCGCGCAGCGCGGCGGCCTTCACCGCCTCCTTGTCGGAGCCGTAGGCCACGCCGAAGGGGATGCGCATGCGCCGGTAGCGGTTCTCGAAGGTCCAGTTGGTGACCCGGCCGTTGATGAATTCCGAGTTCGGCACGATGACGTCCACCGCATCGTTGGTCGTCACCCGGGTATAGCGCAGGCCGATCTCGCGCACGTGCCCGCGCACGCCGGACTGCAGGTCGACGAAATCGCCCACCTTCAGCGTGCGCTCGAGCAGGATGATCACGCCCGAGATGAAGTTGCTGAAGATGTTCTGCAGGCCGAAGCCGATGCCGACGCCGAGGGCGCCGCCGATCAGCGCGATGTTGCTCAGGTCGATCCCGATATGGCTCAGGCCCACCACGGTGCCGACGATCCACACCAGGTAGCGCACCACGCGCGACCAGGCGTAGACGATGGCCTGGCTGTCGGTGCGCCCGCCGCGCAGGGCCACGCGCCGGATGCCGTGTTCCAGCAGCGAGGCCAGCCACCAGACGACCGTCAGGATCACCACCAGGCCGAACAGGCGCCCGCCGCCGATCGGCGTGTCGCCGATGTGGAACCACGGCGTCAACAACCACCCCGGAATCTCGAAATTCATTCCCGTTCCAGTTCACACATGGCGCGATCACGTTACACCAGGCGGCGGCTTTTCGCCGGACGTTCGGTAGCGGATAATTGGCTCTGAATGGATATCCACCCCATCCGCCATCGCGGAGTCCGCGACGACCGGCCTGCATGAGCCCGGCGGCGGACTTCCTCGACACGCCGCTCGCGATCGTCGACCTCGAGACCACCGGCGGGCACCCGGGGTTCGACCGCATCACCGAGATCGCGGTCATCGAGGCGCGGCTGGACACCGAAGACGGCCTCGTCACCGACACCTGGTCGACGCTGGTCAACCCGGGCACCACGATCCCGGCGGCGATCCAGGCGCTCACCGGGATCACCAATGCCATGGTGGCCGACGCCCCGCCGTTCGCCGACCTGGCCGAGGGCCTGCTCGAGCGGCTCGAGGGCCGGCTCTTCGTCGCGCACAACGCGCGCTTCGACTACGGCTTCCTGCGCCAGGCCTTCGAGCGCTGCGGGCACGCCTTCGCGGCGCGCACCCTGTGCACCGTGCGCCTGTCGCGGCGCCTGTACCCCGGGCACGCCCGGCACAACCTCGACAGCCTGATCGCCCGCCACGGCCTCGCGGGCAACGCCCGACACCGCGCGATGGGCGACGCCGAGGCCGTCTGGCAGTTTCTGCGCGTGGCCGCCGCCGAGCATGGCGCCGAGGCCTATTGCAGCGCAGCCCGGCAGGTGGCGAACCAGCCGACCCTGCCCGAACACATCCAGCGCGCCGCGGTCGACGCGGTGCCCGAGGCGCCCGGGGTCTACCTTTTCTGGGGCGAAGGCGACACGCCGCTTTACGTGGGCAAGAGCGTCTCGATGCGCTCGCGCGTGCTCGGCCATTTCTCCGGCACGCTGCGCTCGGCGCGCGAGAGCGAGCTCGCGCGCGCCGTGCGCAGGATCGAATATCGCCGCACCGCGGGCGAACTCGGCGCGCTGCTCGAGGAAGCCGCGCTGGTGAAGTCGCTCCTGCCGGCGTTCAACCGCGCGTTGCGTCGCGCCACCGACCTGTGCGGCTTCGTGCTCGCGCCATTTCCATCGACGGGCGACGCGCCGTTTCGTCCCCTGCGACTGGCGAGCGCCGCGGAATTCGACGCCGGTACGCTGGGCGAACTGCGCGGCGTGTTCCGCTCGAAGCGCGCCGCGCTCGCCGCCCTCCGCGGCCTCGCCGACGCGCACGGGCTGTGCCTGCAGACGCTCGGCTTCGAGACGAAGCGCAGCGCGCAAGGCGCCTGCTTCCGCCACCAGTTGCAGCGCTGCGCAGGCGCCTGCACCGGCGCCGAGAGCGCCGCCGCGCACCATGCGCGCCTCGCCGCGGCGCTTGCCGGCCTGCAGCGCGTCCACTGGCCGCACCCGGGGCCGATCGGCATCCTCGAGGGCGAAGGCGACGAACGCGCGGTGCACGTGGTGCACCAGTGGTGCTGGCTCGGCACGGCGCGAAACGAGGCCGAAATCGCCGCCCTGCTCGAAGGCGCGCGCCGCCTGCAGTTCGACCTCGACCAGCACCGCATCCTGGAGCGCCACCTCGCGCGCGGGAAGGCCCGCATCGTGGCGCTCGGCTGATGCATGTCGAGCTTCTGGTTCCTGGCCTGAGCGACCCGCCATCCCGGGCCGCGTCGCAGGACGCCTTTCCGGCGGCGCCGCGCGTACCGGCGCTCGAACTGCTGTGCGCGCGCGGCCGCCGGCGCGACGCGATATCGGGCACGCCGGAAGACTGGCTCGGCACCGCCTTCGAACTGGAATTTGGCGCCCTGCCCGCCGGAGCGCTCGGCGCGTTCGGCGCCGGTGATCCGGCGCAGGGCCTGTGGTGCCGCGCCGACCCGGTGCACCTGCGCCTGATGCGCGAGGCGCTGGCCCTCGTGCCCGTCAACGCCTTTACGCTCGCACCGGCGGAAGCCGACGCGCTGCGCGCCGACCTGAACGCGCATTTCGCGGGGACCCTCGAACTGGTGGGGGTGCGGCCCTCGGCTTGGTGCGCGCGCCTCGGCGGCCTTGGCGCCCCCGCGGGACGCGCGCCGCTGGACCTCGCCGGCGCGGACGTCGACAGGAACCTGCCCGCTGGCGCGGACGCCGCGCGCTGGCACGCGCTGATGAACGAAGCCCAGATGCTGCTGCATGACCATCCGGTGAACGCGGCGCGCGAAGCGCGCGGCGAGCCGCCGGTCAACAGCCTCTGGCCCTGGGGCGGCGGCGCGCTGCCCGGCGAAGCGCGTGCGGCGTGGCGCAGCGTGACCACCGACGACCCCTCCGTCGCCGGGCTTGCCCGCCTGGCCGGCATCCGCGCGACCGCCTCTTTCGCGGACGCGCCGGGCTGGCTCGCGGCCACGGCCGCCGAGGGTCGCCACCTGGTGCAACTGGACGCGTTGCGCGCGCCGCGCGCGCTCGGCGACGTCGACGCGCGGGATGCCATCCTGCGCGCGCTCGAGGCGAACTGGTTCTCGCCGCTGCTCGCCGCCCTGCGCGCCGAGCGCATCGGCATGCTCACGCTGCACCTGCCCGAGTCCGGCCTCGCCTTCGAGGTCGCGCGCAGCGACCTGCGGCGCTTCTGGCGCCGGGCGAAACCGGTCGAAACGCGGCTCGGCGCATGAGCGTGCCGGTGAAGATCGTCGAGCGTCGCGCGGACGAGGCGAGCCGGCAGGCGCTGCTGCGCGCCGGCGTGCACCCGGTGCTCGCGCGCGTCTACGCCGCGCGTCGCATCAGCGCGCTGGCCGACCTCGGCGAAGACGCGGCGCAACTGCTGCCGCCTGCGCTCCTGACGCATGCCGGGCGCGCCGCCATCCTGCTGGCCGACGCGCTCGAGTCCGGCCAGAAGGTGCTGGTCGTCGCAGACTACGACGCCGACGGCGCCACCGCCTGCGCGGTGGCGCTGCGCGGCATGCGCATGCTGGCCGCGGCCTGCGGGCTGGAGGCGCGCATCGACTACCTGGTGCCGGACCGTTTCGTGCTCGGTTACGGCCTGTCGCCCGAACTGGTCGAGCTCGCCGCCGCGCGCAAGCCCGACCTGATCGTCACGGTCGACAACGGCATCGCCAGCGTCGAGGGCGTGGCGCGGGCGAACGCACTGGGCATCGGCACCCTGATCACCGACCACCACCTGCCGGGGGACGTGCTGCCCGCCGCGGAATGCATCGTCAACCCGAACCAGCCCGGCTGCGAATTCCCCTCCAAGGCGCTGGCCGGGGTCGGCGTGATGTTCTACGTCATGCTCGCGCTGCGCGCGGAACTGCGCCTGCGCGACCTGTTCACCGGCGGCAAGGAGCCCAACCTCGGCACGCTGACCGACCTCGTGGCCCTGGGCACCGTGGCCGACGTGGTGCCGCTGGACACCAACAACCGCATCCTGGTCGCGCAGGGCCTGAAGCGGTTGCGCGCCGGCCACGGCAAGCCGGGGCTGGATGCGCTCTTGCGCATCGGCGGACGCGTGCCGCAGCGCGTCGGTGCCTTCGACCTCGGCTTCGTGCTCGGCCCGCGCCTGAACGCCGCCGGGCGGCTCGCGGACATGGGGCTGGGCATCGAATGCCTGGTGACCGACGACCCGGCGCGCGCGGCGAACTGCGCGCAGGAACTCGACCGCCTGAACGGCGAGCGGCGTCGCATCGAGGCCGGCATGCTGGAAGAGGCGCTGCGGCTGCTCGAGGCGCTGCCCGCGACGACGACCGGGGCGACGGGCACGTTCTATCAGCCGGGCTGGCACCAGGGGGTGGTCGGCATCCTCGCCTCGCGCGTGCGCGAGCGCCTGCACCGGCCGGTGGTGTGCTTTGCCCCCGCGGACGCCAGGGCCGAGGTCGGCGCGGACACCGAACTGCGCGGCTCGGGGCGCTCGATTCCGGGGCTGCACCTGCGCGACTGCCTCGACCTCGTCGCCAAGCGCATGCCGGGCATGATCCTGCGCTTTGGCGGTCACGCCGCGGCCGCCGGGCTGACGCTGCGCGCGCGCGACCTCGAGCGCTTCGGTGCCGCCTTCGAGCGCGCCGCGCAGGAGATGATTCCCCCGGAGGCGCTCAGCCCGACGGTGGAAACCGACGGCCCGCTGGAGGACGCCTGGATGTCGCTCGAAGTCGCGCAGCTCATCGAGTCGCGCATCTGGGGGCAAGGCTTTCCGCAGCCCCTCTTCTGCGATACATTCACCGTCGAAAGCCAGCGCGTGGTTGGCGAGCGGCACCTGAAGCTCAGGCTGCTGCGCGATGGGCGCCGCTACGAGGCAATCCGCTTCGGGTCGCTCGAGCCGTTTCCGTCCCGCGCGCGCATCGCCTACCGCCTGACGATCAATGAATACAACGGCGTGCAGCGCGTGCAGTTGAACGTCGAGCACGTCGAGACCTGAACCCACCGGAAACGTCCATGATCCGCCACTTCCGCCAGATCCTGCTTCTCCTCGGCCTTGCGCTGCCGTGCATCGCGCTCGCCGCGGACCCGGCGCCGCGCAACGCCGGGCCGTACGTGCCCTCGCCGCAGACCGTGGTCGCGGACATGCTGCGCATTGCCGGGGTCGGGCCGAAGGATTTCGTCATCGACCTCGGCTCGGGCGACGGGCGCATCGTGCTGACCGCGGCGCAGGTGTTCGGCGCGAGCGGCTTCGGCGTCGAGATCAAGGACGACCTGGTGAAACTCTCGAACGAGGCGGCGCAGAAGGCCGGGCTCGCCGACCGGGTGAAGTTCATCAAGGCAGATCTCTTCAAGGCCGATTTCTCGAAGGCGACGGTGCTCACCATGTACCTGCTGCCGGACACCGTGAACGCGCTGCGCGACAAGCTCTTCAACGACCTGCGCCCCGGCACGCGCATCATTTCGCACGACTATTCGCTCGGCGGCTGGAAGTACAAGGAGATGCGCCACATGGACCTCGAGGACAAGGTCCAGATCAGCGGCGTCACCACCACGCTCATCTTCCTCTACCTGGTGCCGGAGAAGATCGCCGGCGCCTGGCAGGCGAAGCTGCCCCCGGCCATCGGGCGCGAGGCGGCGAGCTTCAATTTCGTGCAGGACATCACCACCATCAACGGCACGGCCTCGGTCGGCGAGGCCCGGGTGCGCCTCAGCAACGGGCTGATCCAGGGCGACCAGCTCAGCTTCGTGGTCGACCTAGGCGGAAAATCGCACAGTTTCGAGGGCCGCGTGAAGGACGGCACGGTCACCGGCACCGTGAAGGTTCGCGGCGAGGTCGCGCCCTGGAGCGCGACGCGGGCGAAGTAGCCATGGCGCGACTGCGCGTGCGCTCGGGCAAGGTGTCGGTCGTGATCGAGTTGCTCGACACCGCGACCGCTCGCGCCCTGCTCGCCGCGGCCCCCTTCGAGTCGCGCGCCAGCACCTGGGGCGAGGAGGTGTACTTCACGACCCCGGTATCGGTGCCCCTCGAACCTGACGCCCGCCAGACGGTCGCCCCCGGGACCGCGTGCTTCTGGACCGAGGGCGACGCGCTCGCCCTGCCCTTCGGCCGCACGCCGATCTCCACGGACGACCAGTCGACCCTCGCCAACGCCTGCAACGTGCTCGGGCGCATCGCCGGGGACCCGCGCTCGCTCGCCGGCGTGCGCGCGGGCGACGCCATCCGCGTCGAGGCCGCCTGATGGAGCGCAAGCGGCTGAATTCCTCGCGCCTGCGCAGCGCGGGCTACGACGAGAAGCAGCAATTGCTGGAACTGGAGTTCTCCAACGGGCAGGTCTGGCAGTACACCCGCGTGTCGCCGGAGGTCTGGCGCCGTTTCATGGCGGCGCCGAACCCCACCGTGTTTTTCGACGATCGCATCGCGGAGGACTACAGCGGCCGCAGGGTCTGAGCGCACGCTGCAGCGCAGTATGGAAAGCCTGTCCGGCTTGCTTGACGCTTCCCCTGCGCTTCATATAGGGTCGCACTCGTTGATGCGCTGTACGCGCATCGCGTTGTGCAGCGCATCCATTCCCGCACGACCATCACCTTTATCACGGCCTTTCAGTCTTCTTTGGAGGAGGACCTCATGCAACGCGAATCGACCCGACGCACCCCATTGAAAGCCGGCGCGGCCCTGATCGCCGCCGCTTTTGCCGCGAGCCTCGCCGTCAGCCCGACGGTGCTCGCACAGGACGCACCGAAGAAGGTCGTCCTGCGCTTTGCCGCGGACTTCCCGCCCCCGCCCCATCCCGCCGGCCTCGCCATGAAGTACTTCGGCGATCGGCTGCCGCAGGTGATCCCGGGCAGCGAAGCGCGCCTGTACTACGCGGGCGCACTGTACACCGTGCCCGAGGCCTTCGAAGCCATGCGCCAGGGCAACCTCGAGATGACTTGGATGCAGATCGGCAAGGCCGCGCCGGTGGATCCCTGGATGATGGCGCTGGTCGGCCCCGGCATCCTGACCACCGTCGGTGCCGTGGACAACCTCGAGCAGACCAAGACCTACAAGATGCTCACCGACCGCCTCGAGAAAGCGCAGTTGATCCGCGTCTTCGGCGCCGGTCACATGAGCTTCGGCATGGGCGTGGGCGGCAAGAAGCGCTACCAGAAG
The DNA here is from genome assembly GCA_036526195.1 of Burkholderiales bacterium. Lineage (GTDB taxonomy): Bacteria > Pseudomonadota > Gammaproteobacteria > Burkholderiales > SG8-39 > DATCYZ01. The sequence goes on along the minus strand of DATCYZ010000081.1, from coordinate 40,907 downwards.
CCGGAGGATTTCTCCGGACGCAAGGTGCGCAGCATGGGGCCGGTGGAGAACGCCTCGCTGTCGGCCTGGAAGGCGAACCCGGTGGTGATGGGCTTCGGTGAGGTTCCCAGCGCGCTCGAGTCCGGCGTTATCGACGGCCTGATGACCAGCCTCGGCGGCTGGAACAGCGTGCGCGAGCAGGCGCCCTTCTTCACGATCGGCGGCGCCGGTGCGTTCATCGGCGATTACTACATGGTGAGCGCGAGCCGCCGCTGGTGGGACAAGCTCACGCCCCCGACGCAGGCGGCGCTCTCGAAGCTGATCGCCGAGACGATCAAGGAGCAGAAGGAATACAACTGGTGCTTCGACAAGATCGCGTACACCAAGTACGGCACCAAGGATGCGTCCAAGCCCGGCATCTACTGGATGACGCCTGCGGAAGTGTCCGCCCTGGTGGGCGCCATGGGTGACGCGCCGACGAAGTACGTGAAGACCAAGACGCCGGAAGCGGCCAACCAGTGGGTCGACACCTTCGTCAAGGAGGGTCGCGAGCTCTCCAAGCAGCACGCGCCCGGCACCTCGTGGATCGAAAAGGTGGACTGCGCGAAGCACGCGTCCAAGATCGTCATCAAGTAAGCACGTTTCGTGCACAAGGCGTATGAGCTCTGGCGGGCGTTCCAGGACCGTGTCCTGGCGCCCGTCGCGGCGCTGATCCTGATCGGCTGCACCCTGATCGCCCTCCTGGAGGTCATCCGTCGCTATGCGTTCGGCCACTCCTTCGAGTGGCAGCAGGATGCTGTCACCTTTTTCATCCTGAGCGCGGTCTACCTGTATTTCTCCATTTCGCAGCGCCACAACGAGCACCTCAGCGTCACCGTGATGCTCGAGTTGCTGCAGACCATGGGGCCGCGCGGCCGGTACGCGGTCGAGATCATCCGGCTGGTCGCGCTGCTGCTCTCGCTCGGATTCATGGTGACGGTGGTCTGGTGGGGGTACCCGGAGGTTGCCGAATCCCTGCATTACGCCACGCGCACCGAAAGCCTCGCCTTCCCGATGTGGCCGTTTCTCGCCGCGCTGCTGCTCGGTTTTTCGTTCATGGCCGTGACGATGGTGTTCCAGATCTGGATCGAGATCCGCAAGCTGCGTGGCCTCGAAGTCTTCGAAGAAGGCCCGATTCCCGACCGGATGCGGGATTGATCCCGCGATCCGCGCTCCAAGACCCGAAAGGCTGAACTGATGCATATCGTCGGCATCGTCGTGCTCGTGCTGTTCGTGCTGAGCGTACCGATCGGCATCGCCCTGAGCGCCGCGAGCGCCGTCTACATCCTGATCGACCCGCTACTCGAACCGGTCGTCATCTTCAAGGCGTTCTTCAGCTTCATCGGGCGCTACTCCCTGATGGCGATCCCGCTGTTCATCTTCGCGGGCTTCCTCATGGAGCGCACCGGGCTGGTGGCGCAGCTGTTCCGCTTCGCCGACTCGCTGGTCGGCTGGATGCCCGGCGGCTTCGGCGTGGCCACGGTGCTCGCCTGCGTGCTGTTCGGCGCGATCTCGGGCTCGAGCGTGGCCATGGCGGCGGCGATGAGCGTGATCGCGATCCCGGAGATGACCAGGCGCGGCTATCCGACCTGGTTTGCCGCCGGGCTGGTCGCCACGGCGGGCGGCATCGCCATGCTGATTCCGCCCAGCATCATCCTGATCCTGTACGGCATCGTCACCGACACCTCCATCGTCGCGCTGTTCTTCGCGGGCGTGGTGCCGGGCCTGCTGCTCGCCACCGGCAACATCCTCAGCGTGATCGTCATCGCGCTGATCCTGAAGCTGCCGCGCGGCACCTTCGAGAAGAAGCGCCTCTGGAAGGAATTCAAGGGCGCGGCCCCGGCGCTCGGCATGCCGGTCTTGATCCTCGGCGGCCTGTACGGCGGCCTGTTCACGCCCACCGAGGCGGCGGCCGCGGCCTGCGGCTACGCCATGCTCTACGGCCTGCTGACCGAGCGCGGCAAGTTCTTCGCCTACATGGTGCCGACTGCCCGTCGCGCGCTCAACCTGACCGCCGTGGTGCTGTTCCTCGTCGGCTGCGTCGGCGTGTTCCAGTTCCTCGCCTCCAACCTGTACTGGCCGCAGAAGATCACCGAGGCGGTGACGGGGCTGGGCCTGTCGCAACTGGGCTTCATCTTCGCCTTCATGGGCGTGCTGATGCTGCTTGGCATGTTCGTCGACGGGGTCGCCATGGTGCTGCTCACCATCCCGGTGGTGTTTCCGGTGGCCCTGGCCCTCAAGATCGACCCGATCCACCTCGCCATCATGCTGACGCTCGCCGTGGAGATGAGCGTGGTGACGCCGCCCGTGGGCCTGAACCTGTTCGCCGTCAGCGGCACCGCGAAAATCCCGGTGACGCTGGTGCTGAAGGGCTCGGTGCCGTTCTTCCTCTCGGACCTCCTGGTGCTGATCCTGGTGATCTTCTTCCCGGCGCTCGCCACCTGGCTGCCGAGCGTGCTGGTGAAGTCGGTCTTCAACTAGCGACGCAGGCGCGGCCCCGCCGAAGGGGCCGCCCCACGGGGGCTGCCGGCGGGGCGCCCGGTATAATTCGCGCTTTTGCGGGACCGCCATGGACGCCGAACGCCTCAACGCCGTCGCCTCCACGCTCGATGACCTGGACACCCGGGTGGTCGAGCTGCGGAGGTATCTTTGACTACGACGCAAAGCGGACGCGGCTCGCGGAACTGAACCAGGAATTCGAGGACCCGAAGCTCTGGGACAACCCGCAGCGGGCGCAGGAACTCGGCAAGGAGAAGAAGTCCCTCGAGGTGGTGGTGGCGATGCTCGAGCGCATCACCGCGGGCGTCGGCGACACGCGCGAACTGTTCAACCTGACCCGCGCGGAAAACGACGAATCGACGCTCGAGGAACTGGGCGGCGAGACCGCGCGGCTCGAACGCGAGGTAGCCGCGCTGGAGTTCCGGCGCATGTTCTCCAACCCGCTCGACCCGAACAACTGCTTCATCGACATCCAGGCCGGCTCCGGCGGCACCGAGGCGCAGGACTGGGCGGCCATGCTCGAGCGCATGTACCTCAAGTACTGCGACCGCAAGGAATTCAGGGTCGAGATCATGGAGCAGACCGAAGGCGAGGTCGCCGGCATCAAGAGCGCCAGCCTGAAGGTCTCGGGGGACCACGCCTACGGCCACCTGCGTACCGAGACCGGCATCCACCGGCTGGTGAGGAAAAGCCCCTTCGACTCCAACGCGCGACGCCACACCTCATTCGCCAGCGTGTTCGTCTACCCCGAAGTCGACGACACGATCGAGGTCGAGATCAATCCGGCCGACCTGCGCATCGACACCTACCGCGCTTCGGGCGCCGGCGGTCAGCACGTGAACCGCACCGATTCCGCGGTGCGCATCACGCACGCCCCCACGGGCATCGTGGTGCAGTGCCAGAACGACCGTTCGCAGCACCGCAACCGCGCCGAGGCGATGGCGATGCTGAAGTCGCGCATGTACGAGTTCGAGCTGCGCAAGCGCCTCGCAGCGAAGGAAAAACTCGAGGATTCGAAGACCGAGATCGGCTGGGGACACCAGATCCGCAGCTACGTGCTGGACCAGTCCCGCATCAAGGACCTGCGCACCGGCGTGGAATTCGGCAACACCCAGGCCGTGCTCGACGGCGACCTGGACGAGTTCATTACCGCGAGCCTCAAGCAGGGAGTCTGAACCATGGCCGAGCAGGACAAGGACGCAGCAGCGCCCGTCGACGAAAACCACATCATCGCCGAGCGGCGCGCGAAGCTCGCGAAGCTGCGCGAGGCCGGCATCGCCTACCCGAACGACTTCGAGCGCACCACCTTCATCCTGCCGCTGGACGAGGCGCACGGCGCCACCGAGACCGCGGCGCTCGAGGCGCAGCAGGTGCAGGCCACCATCGCCGGCCGGCTGATGCTCAAGCGCGTGATGGGCAAGGCGAGCTTCGGCCAGATCCAGGACGGCTCGGGCAAGCTGCAGATCTACGTCTCGGACGACAACACCGGAAAGGAAAGCCACGCCGCGTTCAAGCACTGGGACATCGGCGACATCCTGGGCGTGAGCGGGTTCCTGTTCAAGACCCGCACCGGGGAGCTGACGCTGCGCGCCCACGAAATCCGTCTGCTGGCGAAGTCGCTGCGGCCGCTGCCCGAGAAGTTCCACGGCCTGGCGGACCAGGAGACCCGCTACCGGCAGCGCTATGTCGACCTGATCATGAACGAGCACTCGCGCTGGGTGTTCTCGGTGCGCTCGCGCGTGATGCAGTCGGCGCGCGAGTTCCTGGTGCGCACGAACTACATGGAAGTCGAGACGCCGATGCTGCAGACCATCCCCGGCGGGGCGGCGGCGCGACCCTTCAAAACCCACCATCACGCACTCGACATGGAGATGTACCTGCGCATCGCGCCCGAGCTCTACCTCAAGCGGCTGGTGGTGGGCGGCATCGACAAGGTGTTCGAGGTGAACCGCAACTTCCGCAACGAGGGCATCTCGACGCGGCACAACCCCGAGTTCACCATGCTCGAAATGTACGCGGCATACACCGACTACCGCTACATGATCGGCCTGATCGAGCAGATGCTGGGCTACGTGGCGCACCGCTCGCTCGGCACCACCAAGGTGAGCTACCAGGGCAAGATCTTCGACTTCAGCAAGCCGTTCACGTCGATCAGCATTGCGCAGGCCATCCAGCGCCACGCGCCCGAGCACTGGAGCGAGGCGCAGATGCGCGACCGCGACTTCCTCGTCGTGCGGCTCGCCGCGCTCGGCATCGTGCCCGGGGACGACGAAGGCTGGGGCGCGCTGCAACTCAGGCTGTTCGAGGCGATCGCCGAGAAGCACCTGATCGAGCCGACCTTCGTCACCGACTATCCGGCCGAGGTCTCGCCGCTTGCGCGGCGCCGCGATTCGGACCCGGCGGTGACCGACCGCTTCGAGCTGTTCATCGACGGCAAGGAGATCGCCAACGGCTTCTCCGAGCTGAACGACCCGGAGGAGCAGGCCGCGCGCTTCCTGGAGCAGGCAAAGCGCAAGGACGCCGGCGACCACGAGGCCATGTACTACGACGCCGACTACGTGCGGGCGCTCGAGTACGGCATGCCGCCCACCGCCGGCGCGGGCGTGGGCATCGACCGCCTGGTGATGCTGCTCACCGACAGCGCGTCGATTCGCGACGTGCTGTTCTTTCCGCACATGCGTCCCGAAGCCTAATCAGAACAGGGGGCATTGCATGCCCCCCGTACCCCCTCGCCAAAACCGTTTGTGGATCAGGTGATTGCGCCTGTGCTGGCCCTCTAGCGACCTCCCGCAGTGCTGCATACATCTGGTAACAACCGCTTACGGCGCTTCGTCGGCGGGGTGTCTATCCTGTGCGTTGTTTACGGGACATTCCCCAGGAGACGACGTACATGGACAACGCACCTTCTGCACGCATGCACCCGCTGATGTCGGCGGCGACGATTTCGGTCATCGTGGTTTCGGTGGCCGGCGTCGGCGCGCTCACTGGACTGCTGCCGCGACCGGCGACTGCGCCGGTCGAGATCACGCCCCCGGCCGCCGCGGCGCCGGCGCCCGTCCTGCCGAAGGCCGCACCCGCCGTGGCCGCGCCCCAGCCAAGCGCCTCCGTAGCGGCGCCCGCATTGGCACGCAAGCCGGTGGTGCGCACGGAATCCTGGCCGACGCTCCACCCCGCAGTGCATCGCGAGGTGCGTCCTGTCGCCGACCCGGCCTCCGCGTCACCGGCGGTGATCGCGCAGGCCCCGGTGGTCGCGCCGCCGGCGCCGCCGGCCGCAACGCCGCAGCCGCCGGTGATCCCGACTGCAGGCACCGTGGAATCGGTACGCATGATCGAGCAGTCCGGTGACGGCACCGGGCTGGGCGCGGTCGCAGGCGGCGTGGCCGGCGCGGTGCTCGGCAAGCAACTCGGCAACGGCTCGGGCCGCACCGTGATGACGGTGATCGGCGCCGCGGGCGGCGCCTACGCCGGGCACCAGGCGGAGAAGAAGGTGCGCACCAGCAAGCGCTGGGAGATCCTGGTGCGCATGGACGACGGCGCGATGCGCACGCTGCCGAGCGACAGCGAACCGGTGTGGCGCACCGGGGACCGCGTGCGCGTGGTGAACGGGGCGCTTACCGGGCTCTAGATCCGCAGCGCCGCGAGCCCGGCGAGCACCGCGACGGTGGCGAAGACCCGCTGGCGCGTGAAGCGCTCGCCGAGGAACAGCCAGCCGATCAGCGCGGCAAAGATCACCGAGGTCTCGCGCAGCGCCGCCACCAGCGCCACCGGCGCGAGCGACATGGCCCAGAGCGCGGTGCCGTAGGCGCCGAGCGTCAGCGCCCCGCCGAGCATCACGCGCGGCCAGTAGCGGCGCAGGTGCGGCAGCACGGCCCGGCCGCGCACCGCGAAGCCGATTGAACACTGCACGAGGCTGTTGCAGACGAAGAACCACATCGCGTAGGCGACCGGCGCGCCCGACAGGCGCACGCCGCGCGCATCGATCATGGTGTAGGACGCGATGACGAAGGCGTTCAGCAGCGCGAAGCCGAGGGCCTTCTTCTGCGCCACCGGGTCATGCCCGCGCACGATCGCAAAGCCGAGGATGCCCGCGCAGATCAGCGCGACGCCGAGGGCTTCGGCCAGCGGCAGCAGCTCGCCGAAGGCCAGCACGCCGGCGAGCGCCACGATCACGGGCGCGCCGCCGCGCATCACCGGGTAGCTGAACGAGAGCTCGCCCCAGCGGTAGGCGGCCGCGAGCGCCCAGAAGTACGCGATATGCACGATCACCGAGGCGGCGAGCCAGGGCCAGGACGCCGCCGCGGGCAGCGGCAGGAACGGCACGATCGCAAGCGCGAGCACGCCGCGCCCCACCGCCAGCGAGATGTTCTCGAGATCCTTGTCGGCGCTCGACTTGAGCAGCGCGTTCCAGCCGGCGTGCAGCACCGCCGACGCCAGCACCGCGGCCATCACCGGCAGGGAGATTTCCATCCGCCCAGTCTAGCAACCGCCTAGAATCCCCCTGTTCCGGCATGACTTCCGCCTCCCCTACCGCCCACACTGCAATGCGCGGCGTGGCGATGATGATCGCCGCCGTGGGCATCTTCGCGCTGCTCGACACCTCGGCCAAGCTGCTGGCGGGTCGCGGCTACCCGGTGGCCATGGTCGCCTGGGCGCGCTACGCCGGAAATCTCCTGCTGATCCTCGCCTGGCTGGCGGGCGCCGGTGCGCTCGGGCGCCTGCGCACGCGGCGCCCGGGCACCCAGGTGCTGCGCGGGCTGATGCTCGGCGGCGCAACTCTGCTCTACTTCAACGCGCTGGCGCGCATGCCGATCGCGGACGCGGCGGCCATCGGCTTCGTCATGCCGCTGGTCGTGGCGCTGCTCGCGGTGCCGATGCTGAACGAACGGCTCGACCCGGTGCGGCTCGGCATCGTCCTGCTCGGGCTCGCCGGCGCGATCATCATCGTGCGTCCGGGCTCCGGGCTGTTCGGTTGGGTCGCCCTGCTGCCGCTCGGCATGGCGCTGTGCAACGCCTTCTACCAGATCCTGACGCGCAAGCTCTCCGGCATCGAGCATCCCATGACCTCGCTCTTCTGGGGTGCGCTGGTCGGCACCGCGATGCTCTCGCCCTTCCTCGGCGCGGCGTGGATGCCGCCGGCGAGCCTGGCCGATGCGCTGCTCTTCATGCTGCTCGGGGCCTTCGGCTTCGCCGGCCACCTGCTGCTGATCCGCGCCTACGAGCACGCCACGGTCGCGCTGCTCGCGCCGCTGCACTATTCGCAGCTGGTGTGGGTGCTGCTCCTGGGCTGGCTGCTGTTCGGGGAGTTTCCCGACCTCTGGTCGCTGCTCGGCATGGCGGTCATCGTCGTCTCCGGCCTCGCGCTGGTGAACCGGCAGCGGCTCGCGGTCCGGCACTAGCGGCCGGACGCAGGGTCCGGCACGGCGCGAACGGCCGCGCGCAGGGTCCGGCCTTAAAGTAACATATATGTTACTATATGGGCCGATTCGGCGTCAGGCCGGCTTCTTGCGCTTCTGCCGGGCCTCGAGGAAATCGCCCATCAGGCGTTTGGGCGTGCCGTCGGCATAGCTGCGCCTGAACGCGGCGATGCTCTCGTCGATGCCTTCGTCGAAGGGACGTTCGTCCCAGAAGGCGAGCAGCGCCTTCTGCGTGCGCACCGCCCCCGGGTCCATGGCGCGCAGCGCGGCGAGGGTCTCGTCCACCGTGGCGTCCAGCGCGCTGGCCGGCACCACGCGCTCGACCAGCCCCCAGCGCAGCGCGGTCTGCGCATCGACCGTCTGGCCGGTGAGCAGCAGCCAGGCGGCGCGCCCGCGGCCGACGAAGCGCGGCAGCAGCACGGCCTCGACCACGGAGGGAATGCCGAAACGCACCTCCGGCATGCCGAAGGCCGCGGTGGCGCTGGCGATGCGCAGGTCGCAGGCGGCGGCAAGCTCGAGCCCTGCCCCCAGCGCCACGCCGTTGATGCGCGCCACCACCGGCACCGGGCAGCGACGCACCGCCTCGCAGGCGGCATGCACGCGGCGAATGAAGGCTTCCGCGCCGGCGGCATCGAGCGCGGCCATTTCGTCCAGGCTCGCGCCGCCGACGAAGGCGCGGTCGCCCGCGCCGGTGAGCACTACGGCGCGCGGCAGCGGGTCGCGCCCGAGCGCGGCGAAGGCCGCGACCAGCTCATCGAGCAGCCGGGTGTCGAGGGAATTCGCTTTCGCGGCGTGGTCGATGGTCACGCGGGCGATGTCGCCCTCGCGTTCGGTGCGGATGCCGTGTGCGGCCTTGCCTTTCATGTGCCTCTCCTTGCAGGTGTATCCTAACAGCGCCATGCCCAAGGCCCTGTGGAACGGCGCGCTCATCGCCGAAGCGGATGCCGACGCCGTCGAACGCGTCGAGGGGAACGTCTACTTTCCGCCCGGCGCGGTGGACCATGCCTTCCTGCGCGAATCGGCCACGCACACCGAGTGCCACTGGAAAGGCACCGCGAGCTACTACGACCTCGTGGTCGACGGCGCGGTGAACGCGGATGCGGCCTGGTTCTATCCCGTGACCAAGCCCGAAGCCGACCACATCGCCGGCTATGTCGCGTTCTGGCGAGGTGTCGAGGTGGTCGAGGACTGAGAAATGGGGTCAGACCCCATTTCTCCTGCCGAGGCGGTCGAGCAAAAAAGGGGTCAGACCCCTTTTTTTGGCGCGGACTGTCCCGAGAAATGGGGTCTGACCCCTTTTCTTGCCTGCTGTTTCAGTGCATCCGCTCGAACACCGCGGCGATGCCCTGTCCGCCGCCGATGCACATGGTGACGAGCGCGTGCTTCTTGCCCTGGCGCTGCAGTTCGTAGAGCGCCTTGACGGTGAGGATGGCGCCGGTGGCGCCGATCGGGTGGCCGAGCGCAACCGCGCCGCCATTCGGGTTCACCTTCGCCGGGTCCAGCCCGAGGTCCTTCGTCACGGCCATCGCCTGCACCGCGAAGGCCTCGTTGGATTCGACCACGTCCATGTCGGCAGGCTTGAGGCCAGCCTTCTCGAAGACCTTCTTCACCGCGGGGATCGGGCCGAGGCCCATCACCTGCGGTTCCACCCCGGCATGCGCATAGGCCACCAGGCGCGCCATCGGCTTCAGGCCCGCCTTCTCGGCGGCGCGCGCCTCCATCATCACCACCGCCGCGCCGGCATCGTTCAGGCCGGAGGCGTTGCCGGCGGTGACGGTGCCGTCCTTCTTGAACACGGCCCGCAGCTTTGCCAGGTCCGCGAGGGAGGCGCCCTTGCGCACGTGCTCGTCGGTCGTGAACTGCTCGGTGCCCTTGCGGGTCTTCAACTCCACCGGGACGATCTGGCTCGCGAAATGGCCGGCGTCGATGGCCGCCGCCGCGCGGCGATGCGACTCCACCGCGTAGGCATCCTGTTCCTCGCGCGTGAAGCCGTACTTCGCTGCGATGTTCTCCGCGGTCACGCCCATGTGGCCGTGGCCGAAGGGGTCGTGCAGCGCCCCGGTCATGGCATCCACCACGCCGGCGTCGCCCATGCGCTGGCCCCAGCGCCCCGAGGGCAGGAAGTAGGCGGCGCGACTCATGCTCTCGGCGCCGCCGCCGATGACCACGTCGGTGTCGCCGAGCAGGATGTGCTGGGCCGCCGAGACGATGGCCTGCAGCCCGGAGCCGCACAGCCGGTTCACCGTGAGGCACGGCGTGCCCACCAGCAGGCCGGCGTCGATCGCCGCGACGCGCGACAGGTACATGTCGCGCACCTCGCCGTGGATCACGCCACCGAGCACCACGTGCCCGACCGTCGCCGCATCGATGCCGGCGCGCTCGAGCGCGGTGCGGATCGCGATGGCGCCGAGCCGCGTCGTCGGAACATCCTTCAGCGAACCGCCGTAATCGCCGATCCCCGTGCGAACCCCGGATACCACCACCACTTCACGTTGTGCCATGTCGTTCTCCTCTTCAGGATTTCAGGGCGGCGCCGCGGGCCGCAAGCCGGGTGCCGTGCAGGTCATGGGCGTCGGCCCGCGTGATGCGCACCTCGACGAACTCGCCGGTGCCTCCGCCGCGAAAATGCACCGTGCCGTCGATCTCCGGCGCATCCGCGCCCGAGCGCCCGCGCCCGGGCGCATCCACCAGCACGCGCAGGGTGCGCCCCACTTTCGCCGCGAGGCGCGCGCTGCTGATGCGTTCCTGCGCCGCCATGAAGCGCGTGCGGCGCTCCTCGCGCAGCGCTTCGGGCACAGGGTCGGGCAGCGCGTTTGCCGCCGCGCCCTCGACCGGCGAATAGGCGAAGCAGCCGACGCGGTCGAGTTGCGCCGCCTCGAGGAACGCGAGCAGGTCCTCGAACTCGCGCTCGGTCTCGCCGGGGAATCCGGCGATGAAGGTGCTGCGGATCGTCAGGTCCGGGCAGGCCTTGCGCCAGGCCTGGATCCGCTCCAGCACCTTCTCGGCGGCCGCCGGCCGCTTCATCAGGCGCAGGATGCGCGGGCTGGCGTGCTGGAACGGGATGTCGAGGTAGGGCAGCAGGCCTTCCCCGGTCATCAGCGGCACGACGGCGTCGACGTGCGGGTACGGATAGACGTAGTGCAGCCGCACCCAGGCGCCGTGGCGCGCGGCGAGCGTGCCCAGCGCGGCGCACAACTCGAACATGCGCGTCTTCACCGGCCGGCCGTCCCAGAACCCGGTGCGGTACTTCATGTCCACACCATAAGCGCTGGTGTCCTGCGAGACCACGAGCAGTTCCTTCACCCCAGCGTCGAACAGGCGCGCGGCTTCCTCGAGCACCTCGCCCACGGGACGCGACACCAGGTCGCCGCGCATCGAGGGAATGATGCAGAAGCTGCAGCGATGGTTGCAGCCCTCGGAGATCTTCAGGTAGGCGTAGTGCCGCGGCGTGAGCTTGATGCCCTGCGGCGGCACCAGGTCGGTGAACGGGTCGTGCGGCTTGGGCAGGTGCGCGTGCACCGCGTTCATTACGCCGACGGTGTCGTGCGGCCCGGTCACCGCGAGCACCGCGGGGTGCGCGGTCTGCACCACGCCGTCCTTCGCGCCGAGGCAGCCGGTGACGATCACCTTGCCGTTCTCGGCGAGCGCCTCGCCGATGGCGTCGAGCGACTCCTCGACCGCGGCATCGATGAAGCCGCAGGTGTTGACGATGACGAGGTCGGCGCCGGCGTAGTCCTTCGAGGTGCCGTAGCCCTCGGCGCGCAACTGCGTGAGGATGCGCTCGGAATCGACCAGCGCCTTGGGACAGCCAAGCGAGACGAAACCGATGGAAGGCGCCGCCCGGGGCGGCGCCGGCTTGACGACGCGCGTCGCCGGCGACCCGGCGCGCGGCGCGGAACGGCCGGCCACTACTCCTTCTTTTCGGGCTCTTTTGCCCCGTCCTGGCCCGCCGGCATGCCCGGGAAGTTGAGCCCCGCGAACATGCTGCGCGCCTGGGTCTGCATCTGGTCCTGGAACTGCGAGAACACCTTCTGGCTCTGTTCCATGTAGGCCTGCATCAGGCCCTGCATGGCCGGGCCCTGCATGTTCATGAACTGGGTCCACAGGTCCTGCGAGGCGCGCGAGTTGTCGCCGTAGAGCCGTTGCGACTGGTCCTGCATCGCCTTGTGCATCTGCTGGAAGGCCTCGAGGTTCTTCTCAAGATACGAGCCCATGAAGCCCTGCATTGCGTTGCCGTACGAGCGGATCATCTGCGAGAGCAGGTCGGAGGAGAACATCGGCGCGCCGCTCGACTCCTCGTCGAGGATGATCTGCAGCAGGATCTGCCGCGTCAGGTCTTCCCCGGCCTTGGCATCGACCACCTGGAACACCTCGTTCTTGAGCACCATCTGCTTGACGTCCGCGAGCGTGATGTAGCTCGAGGTGCGCGTGTCGTACAGACGGCGATTCGGGTACTTCTTGATGAGCCGGACCTGCGTTTCCATAATTCCTTCTCCGTGACTGCGGCCCGAACGCGGGCCGCCAGCCTCAGTACATGTGCTGGCCGCCGTTGATGGAGATGTTCGCGCCGGTGACGAATGCCGCCTCCTGCGAGCACAGGTAGATGATCAGGCCGGCCACTTCGTCCGGCTTGCCCAGGCGCCCGAGCGGGATCTGCGGCAGGATCTTCGAATCGAGGATTTCCTTCGGGATCGCCGTCACCATCTTGGTGCCGATGTAGCCCGGCGAGATGGTGTTGATCGTCACGCCCTTCTTCGCCACCTCGAGCGCAAGCGCCTTGGTGAAACCGTGGATCCCGGCCTTGGCCGCCGAGTAGTTCGTCTGACCGAAGGCGCCCTTCTGGCCGTTCACCGAGGACACGTTGATCACGCGGCCCCAGTTGCGCTCGACCATGCCGTCCACCACCTGCTTGGACATGTTGAAGCAGGAATCCAGGTTGGTGCGCATGACCGCGTCCCAGTCGGCCTTGGTCATCTTCTTGAAGGTCATGTCGCGCGTGATGCCGGCATTGTTGACCAGGATGTCGATCTGCCCGCAATCCTTCTCGATCTGCGCGCATTTCGCGGCGCAGTCGTCGAAGTCGGCAACGTCGACCGGATAGGCCGCGACGTCGTAGCCCCCGCCCTTCATCTCTTCCAGCCACGCCTTCCACTTCGTGTTCGAGGGGGAATACGTCACCACCACCCGGTACCCGGCATCGGCCATCTTCGTGGTGATGGACTCGCCCAGACCGCCCATGCCGCCGGTCACGACTGCAAGCTTCTTTGCCGCCATTTCTGCGCCTCCTCCTGGAGTTTGCCACCCGGCACGACTCATGCGCCGGAGGCCCGAATCAGTCTACACCATCACATCATGTGCATGCCGCCGTTCACCGAGATGTTGGCCCCGGTGATGTAGCCCGCTTCTTCCGAGACGAGGAAGGCGACGGTGGCCGCGATCTCCTCGGGCCTGGCGAGCCGGCCCATCGGGATTCCGGCGATGATCTGCTCGCGCACTTCCTTGCGGATCGCGAGCACCATGTCGGTCTCCACGTAGCCCGGCGAAACGGTGTTCACCGTCACGCCCTTGCGCACCACTTCCTGCGCAAGCGCCTTCGAGAACCCCGCCATGCCGGCCTTGGCCGCGGAGTAGTTGGTCTGGCCGAACTGCCCCTTGATCGCGTTCACCGAAGAGATGTTCACGATGCGGCCCCAGCCGCGCTCGACCATGCCGTCGATCACCTGGCGCGTGACGTTGAATACGCTGTTCAGGTTGGTGTTGATGACGGCGAGCCAGTCGCTCTCGGTCATGCGCTTGAACAGCGAATCGCGCGTGATGCCGGCGTTGTTCACCAGCACGTCGACCGGGCCGACCACCGAGGCCACCTTGTAGAACATCTCGGCGCAGGAATCGAAATCGGCGACGTCGCCCTCGGCGGCGTGCACGCGATTGCCGCCGCGCCGCATGGTCTCGAGCCACTCGTCCTTGCGATCGTAACCGGGCAGGCAGCCCGCGACGACGGTGTGCCCGGCCAGCGACAGGCGGCGACACATCGCCGTGCCGATGCCGCCCATGCCGCCTGAAACAAACACGATCCGCGAGGTCGTCTGCGGAGTCCCTGCGACCTGTGGCCGCGCCATCGATTCGACTTCCATGTCCATGGTCTTCCCTTGTTGTCTCCCTGCGTCCTTCAATCGCGCCGCGTCGCGCCCCCGCTTCGGGGCGCGGCTCAGCGTTCCACCGCCAGCGCCACGCCCATGCCGCCGCCGATGCACAGCGACGCCAGGCCCTTCTTCGCGTCGCGCTTCACCATCTCGTGCAGCAGCGTCACCAGGATGCGGCAGCCCGAGGCGCCGATCGGATGTCCGAGCGCGATCGCCCCGCCGTTCACGTTGACCTTGCCGGTGTCCCAGCCCATCTGGCGGTGCACCGCGATCGCCTGCGCGGCGAAGGCCTCGTTGATCTCCATCAGGTCGAGGTCCTTCGCCTCCCAGCCGGCGCGCGACAGGCAGCGCTTGGAGGCCGGCACCGGCCCCATGCCCATGTACTTCGGGTCCACGCCGGCGGACGCAAACGCGCGAATGCGACCCAGCGGCTTAAGGCCGAGCTCCTTGACCTTCTTTGCCGAGGCCAGCGCCACCGCGGCGGCGCCGTCGTTGATGCCGGAGGCGTTGCCCGCCGTGACCGTGCCGTTCTTGTCGAAGGCCGGGCGCAGCGCCTTCATCGCCTCGAGCGTGGCGCCGTGGCGCGGGTACTCGTCGTCCGAGAACACCACCGAGCCCTTGCGCGAGGCGATCTCGAAGGGAACGATCTCGTCCTTGAAGCGACCCGCCTTCTGCGCGGCCTCGGTCTTGTTCTGGCTGGCGACCGCGAAGGCATCCTGCTCTTCGCGGGTCACGGCGTACTCCTTGGCGACGTTCTCCGCGGTCACCCCCATGTGGTACTGGTTGTAGACGTCCCACAGGCCGTCGACGATCATGGTGTCGACGAGTTTCGCGTCGCCCATGCGAAAGCCGTCGCGCGAGCCGTTCAGCACATGCGCCGACTGGCTCATCGACTCCTGCCCGCCGGCGATCACGATGTCGGCATCGCCGTTGGCGATCGACTGCGCGCCCAGCATCGCTGCCTTGAGCCCCGAGCCGCAGACCTTGTTGATGGTCATCGCGGGCACCATGTCCGGCAGCCCCGCCCAGATCGCCGCCTGGCGCGCCGGGTTCTGCCCGACGCCCGCGGCCAGCACCTGACCCATGATGACTTCGGACACCTGCTCCGGCGCGATGCCGGAACGCTCGAGCAGCTTGGCGATGACGTGCGCGCCGAGTTTTGTGGCCGGCGTGCCGGCGAGCGACCCGCCGAATTTTCCGATCGCGGTACGTGCCGCGCCGACGATGAAGATGTCTTCCATGATGGGCTCCTCTGCGGTGATCTAGGGATGGGGCCGCACGCTGGCGGCAGCGGACCGCTGCAACACGGCCGATGGATCAGGAGTGCGCACCACCGGCGCGCGTTCGCGGACGTAGCGGCCGGGCGCGGGCTCGATCGCCTTGTACTTGCGGTTGCCGGGACGCACCCGGGCCTTGCGCGGCTTGCCGCCGTGCGCCGCGAGCCACGCGGTCCACGCCGTCCACCAACTGCCCGGGTGCTCTTCGGCGCCGGCCAGCCAGTCTTCCGCACGCTCCGGGTGCGCGTCATTGCGCCAGTAGCTGCGCTTGTTCTTCGACGCGGGATTCACCACGCCGGCCACATGCCCGCTCGCGCCGAGCACGAAGGTGTTCTCGCCGCCGAGCAGGTGGACCGAGCGGTAGGCCGCGCGCCAGGGCACGATGTGGTCCTCTCGCGTCGCCAGGATGAAGCTCGGCACCTTGACGCTGCCGAGGTCGACCGGCACGCCGCAGTTCGTAAGCGCCCCCGGCACGCAAAGCCGGTTCTCGAGGTAGGTGTTGCGCAGGTACCAGCAATACATCGGGCCGGGCAGGTTGGTGCCGTCCGAATTCCAGTACAACAGGTCGAAGGCGGCGGGCGAGCGGCCGAGCAGGTAGTTGTTCACCACGTACGGCCAGATCAGGTCGTTTGCCCGCAGGCTGGAAAAAACGAACGACAGGTCGGTCGAGGGCAGCGTGCCGCCCTCGCCGATCAGCGCCTCGCGCATCGCCACGCTCCCGGGATCCACGAACACGCCGATCTGTCCGGGTTCCCCGAAGTCGAGCATGGTGGTGAGCCAGGTGGCGCTTTCCACCAGGTCCTCGTCCTTCGCCGCGAGCACCGCGAGCGCCGCGCCAAGCAGCGTGCCGCCGACGCAAAAGCCCAGTGCGTTGACGCGATCGCTCTTTGCGATCTCGCGCGCCACGCGAAGCGCGGTGAACACGCCGAGTTCGAGGTAGTCGTCCCAGCCGAGATGGCCGAGCTCGTCGCCGGGATTGCGCCACGACACCATGAAGACGGTGTGCCCGGCATCCACGGCATGCCGCACGAACGAGTTCTCGGCCTGCAGGTCGAGGATGTAGTACTTGTTGATGCACGGCGGCACCATCACCAGCGGCCGCGTCGCGACCTGCTTCGTCGTCGGCGTGTACTGGATCAGCTGGATCAGTTCGTTCTCGAACACCACCGCGCCCGGCGAGACGGCGAGATTGCGCCCCACCTCGAACGCCGACTCGTCGGTCTGGCTGATGCGACCCTTCTGCGCGTCGCCCATCAGGTTCGCCAGGCCCTGGGTCAGGCTTTCGCCGCGCGTCTCGAGCGCCTTGCCGAGGACTTCCGGATTGGTCGCCGGAAAGTTGGCCGGCGACATCGCGTCGAGCCATTGCTTCGCGGCGAACTCGAGCCGCGCGCGACTGTCCGCGTCGACCTCCGCGCGTTCCACCAGGTCGGTCACGAAGCGCGCGGTGAGGAGGTAGGACTGGCGCAGGTAGTCGTAGTACGGGTTGTCCCGCCACGCCCTGGCGGCAAAGCGCCGGTCACCCGGTGCCGGACTGACGGCTGCGCCGCCGCCCGCCAGCATCCCGGACCACAGGCGGGCCTGTTCTTCGAGGTGCGCGCGCTGCAGGTCCGGCCAGTCGGCGGCAAGTTTTCGCAGTTGCTCGGGCCAGCCTGCGCCGGTCTCCGGCGCGCTCGGCGTCGCGCCCGCCGTGCCGCCGGGCGACAACAGGCGCATCCAGCCCTGCGCCATTTCGCCGCCCGCCTTAGCGATGGCCGCAATCATGGCCTCATGCGGGGCGGCGGGCCGGGTCATGCGGCGGGGCGGCGCATCCCTCGATCAGCGGCGTCTATGCCGCATCGCACACAAGCCGTCGTGCACGCGGGCATTTCGCAAAAACGCTGTCGGTTCAGTAGCTTCACTCTGGATCGGAGGGTCGCAGGAGATGGGCGAATGCCAACTAGTTTCTCATTTTGCGCCGCACAAAGCCGCCCCGTCAACCCGCCCGGGTTCCGCCGCGGACCGCGCCGCACGCGGGGGGACGCCAGACGCTAGTCCGCGCCGGCCGGTTCGAGCCAGATCAGCGCGGCCATGCGGCCGGTGACCCCGTCGCGCCGGTACGAGAAGAAGCGCCGAGCGTCGCTGTGCGTGCAGAACTCGCCGCCCGTGACTTCGCCAACGCCGCAGGCGGCCAGTCGCTGCCGCGCGATCGCGTACAGGTCGAGCAACCAGTGCCCGGGGCGCGTCGGCCGAAAGGCCGCTTCGGCTGCGGAATCGCGCCCGAGGAAGGCCTCGCGCACCGCGTCGCCCACCTCGTAGGCCTTAGGTCCGATGGCCGGCCCGAGCCACGCGCAGAGCCGGTCGGGCTCGACCGGCATCGCCGCGACGCTTGCCTCGACCACCCCGGCGCACAGCCCGCGCCAGCCGGCGTGCGCGGCGGCGACCGCTTCGCCGTGGCGATCCGCCAGCAGCACCGGCATGCAATCGGCCGCAAGCACCGCGCAGACTGCGCCCGGCGCGCGCGCGAACGAGGCGTCCGCGGCCGGCGGTGCCTGCGCAGCGGCATTCGCGACGACTTCGACCACCGTCGT
The DNA here is from genome assembly GCA_036526195.1 of Burkholderiales bacterium. Classification (GTDB taxonomy): domain Bacteria; phylum Pseudomonadota; class Gammaproteobacteria; order Burkholderiales; family SG8-39; genus DATCYZ01. Next base: position 22,989 of record DATCYZ010000081.1, on the reverse strand, counting down.
GCCGTGCACCTGGCGCAGCCAGCTCGGTGCCGCAGGCAGGCGCGCCCCGAGGCGCCGCCGGTTCTCGAGCACGGCATCGGCGTCGTCGCCGCAGCCGCTGCCGAGGTTCAGGCTGGCCCAGGGCCCGGCACTGACGCCCCCGGCGCGCGTCGTCACCAGCGCCCGCACCCGCGGGCTAACGCGCCAATCGGGCCGCAGCGGATCGATCATTCCGGCGCGCGCAGGCTGGCGATCAGGCGCTTCATGTCGGCCGGGGGCGCGGCCTTCCAGCCGAGCCGCTCCTGCGAGCGCGGATGCTCGAGCGACAGCGCGCAGGCGTGCAGCGCCTGCCGCGGAAACACGATCCGCGACGGCGCCCCGCGGCGGTACACCGGGTCGCCGACGATCGGGAACCCCTCGTGCTGCAGGTGGACGCGGATCTGGTGGGTGCGGCCGGTCTCCAGCCGGCACTCGAGCAGGGCGGCGCGCGCGAAGCGCTCGATGACCTTGAAGCGCGTGCGCGCCTCGCGCCCGCGCCGCGTGACCGCCATGCGGGTGCGATGGCGCGCATCGCGCCCGACGGGCTGGTCGATCGTCCCGCCGACCGGCGGCACGCCGTGCACCACGGCGAGGTACACGCGCTCGATGTCGCGCGCGGCGAGCTGGCGCACCAGCGCGGTGTGCGCCTCCAGCGTGCGCGCCACCACCATCAGGCCGCTGGTGTCCCGGTCGAGCCGGTGAACGATGCCGGCGCGCGGCAGGCCCGCCAGCGCCGGCGCATGCGCGAGCAGCGCGTTGAGCAGCGTCCCGTCCGGCACGCCGGCGCCGGGGTGGACCACCAGCCCGGCCGGCTTGTTGAGCACGATCAGGTCGCGATCCTCGTGCACGATGGCGAGCGGGATCGACTGGGCGCGCGGAGAGGCGGCAGCGTGATCCAGCGCCGGCTCGAGCGCGATGCGTTCGCCGCCGCGCACCGGCTGGCGGATCGCGCCCGGCGCGCCATCGATGCGGACCTGCCCGGCGCGCACCCAGGCCTGCAGCCGGGTGCGCGAGAACTGGGGGAACAATCGCGCCAGCGCCTGATCCAACCGTTGTCCGATCCAGTCGGCGGGCACCACCGCCCGCAGCACCGGGCCGCCGGCTGCCACCTCGGGAACGCTATAATTTTCCTCCACCCCCGGAATCTTCCTGCCCATGCGCCCAAGTGTACTGACTCCCCTGCTCCTCGTTGCGACGCTGTTGCTCGCGTCCTGCGGCCTGTTCGACACCAGCCAGGACGAGACCACCGGCTGGTCCGCGCAGCGCCTGTATGGCGAGGCGAAGGACGCGATGACGGCAAAGGACTACGCCAAGGCGGTGAAGTACCTCGAAAAGCTCGAGGCGCGCTACCCCTACGGCCGTTTCGCCCAGCAGGCGCAACTGGAGGTCGCCTACGCGCACTGGAAGGAAGGAGACCGGGCGTCTGCCGTGGCGGCCGCGGACCGCTTCATCAAGCTGTACCCGAACCACCCGAACGTCGACTATGCCTGGTACCTGAAGGGGCTGGTCAACTTCAACGAGAACACCGGCCTGCTGACCGCGCTCGCCTCGCCGGACATGACCGACCGCGACCCCAAGGGCACGCGCGAAGCCTTCGATGCGTTCAAGGAAGTGGTCACCCGGTTCCCAGACTCGAAGTATGCCGAGGACGCCGCGGCGCGCATGCGCTACCTGGTCAACGCGCTTGCGCAGCACGAGGTGCACGTGGCGCGCTATTACATGCGGCGCGGCGCCTACATCGCGGCGGCAAACCGGGCGCAGACCGCCGTGAAAGCCTATCCGCAGGCGCCCGCCACCGAAGAGGCGGTGTTCATCATGGTCAAGGCCTACGACGCGCTCGACATGGCGGACCTGCGCGACGCCGCCGATCGCGTGATGAAGACGAACTTCCCGGACAGCCGCTACCTGAAACCGGGCGGCGGCCGGCAGAGCGCGCCCTGGTGGCGGCTCTGGGACCCGAACTGGTAGGTCGCCCGCCGGACGGGTGATTCGCCTCCGGCCAGTTGATTCGCCTGTGGCTCAGGCCGGCGTGATGTTCTCGTCCGCGAGGTAATCGCGGATCACGGTTTCGATGTCCGGGTCCGCGCGGAATCCCATCGCCAGCGAACGCGGCGTCTCGAAACGCGCGGGCCAGGTGCGCACGATCGCCTGGATGCGCGCCTCCGGCACGAAGCTGACGCGCTTTTTCACCGCTTCGCCCGCGACACGACCCAGCGCTTCGAGCATCTCGGCCACCGTCACCGTAATGCCGGGGAGGTTCACCGTGCGCGTCGTCGGCCAGGCGTCCGCCGAAAGTTCCGCGGCATGCAGGAAGGCCTCGACCACGCGCCGCGGCGAGAGCAGCCACACGCCGGTGTTCGCCTCGACCGGGCAGACCGCGGGCACGCCGTTCAGCGGCTCGCGCAGTATGCCGCTCGCGAACGAGGAGGCGGCGGCATTCGGCTTGCCCGGACGCACCACGATGGTCGGCAGGCGCAGCGAGCGCCCGTCGATCATGCCCTTTCGCGACGCGTCCGCGATCAGGTACTCGCCGATCACTTTCTGCGTGCCGTAGGAGGTCTGCGGCGTCGGGGTGGTGCTGTCGTCGAGCACCGGCGGCATCACGCCGCCGAAGGCCGCGACCGAACTGGTGAACACCAGCTTCGGCGGGCGGGCGCATTTGCGCAGGCGCTCGATCAGCAGCCGCGTGCCATCGAGGTTCACGCGTTGGCCGAGGTCGTAGTCGGCCTCCGCCGCGCCGCTCACCACGGCGGCAAGGTGGAACGCGCAGCCGGTGTCCGGCGTGACCACGCGCTCGAGCGTGGCGGCGTCCGACAGGTCCCCCTGTACCGCCTCAAGGCGCGCGTCCTTCGGCAGGCCCGGCGGGAAGGCCGCATCCAGCAGCACGAGCTGCGTGATCGTGGTCTCCTTGCCGGCCGCGCCGCCGACATGTCCGCGCGCGAGCAGCGCGCGCGCAAGCTTCAGTCCGAGGAATCCGCCACCGCCGGTGATCACGACCTTCATGTCTGTTCCGCCTTGCCAGTCCGGAGGTCGATTCTAGCCGAGCGCTCCGCGGCGAAGAACGCCTCCACGTCGGCCACCTCGCGCGACACCGGCATCGGCGGCAGGCTCGCGCGGATCACGCGCCCGTAGGGCCGCGAGAACAGGCGCGGATCGCATAGCATCAGCACGCCGCGGTCCGCCGGGTCGCGGATCAGGCGGCCGGCGCCCTGCTTCAGTTGCAGCACCGCCTGCGGCAGTTGCAAGGCGATGAAGGGGTTGCCGCCCGCCACGCGCAGCGCCTCGATGCGCGCCGCGAGCACCGGATCGTCCGGCGGCGCGAACGGCAGCTTGTCGATGACCACCAGCGACAGCGCCTCGCCGCGCACGTCGACCCCCTCCCAGAACGACGCGCTGCCCAGCAGCACGGCGTTGCCGAGCGTCCGAAAGCGCTCGAGCAGCGCGCTGCGCGAGCCCGAGCCCTGCACCAGCAGCGGCCAGTCGATGCCGTCCTCGGCGAATCGCGACGCGAGCAGCGCATGCGCTTCGCGCAGGGCGCGCAGCGAGGTGAACAGCAGAAATGCGCGCCCGCCGCTGGCGCGCAGCGCCGGGTAGGCGGCCGCCACCACGGCCGCGGTGTAACCGGGCGCGTTCGGTTCGGCCGGCAGGCCGCGCGGCACGTACAGCAGGCCCTGGTTCGCGAAGTCGAACGGGCTCGGCCAGGTCGCGGTCTGCGCGTCCTCGATGCCGAGCTCGCGCAGGAAATGCCCGAACTCGGTGCCCACCGCCAGGGTGGCCGAGGTGAAGATCCAGGCGCGCGCCGAGCCGTCCACCTGCCGCCTGAAGAGCGCCGCGCAGGACAGCGGCGTCAGGTGCAGGCGCAGGGTCGCGCCGACCACCTCGGCCCAGCGCACCACCTCTGCGGCGCCGTCGTCGCGCAGGCGTGCCATGCGATCGACCATCGTTGCCGCGCGGCGCGCGCAGGCCTGCAGCCCCTCGCTGCGTTGCGCCTCGCCCTCAAGCGCGGCGCCCAGCCGGCCGAGCGCCTCATCGAGCGCGGCGAACGCCGCTTCGAATCCGCTGCGCCGGCGCGCCTCGCCCCAAGGCAGGCGCGTCTCGGCGCTGCGCGCGCCCGCGCCGGGAAGTGCGCGCTCAGCGCCGAACACCAGGCGCAGGTCGCGCGCCGCCTTGTCGCCGCCGAGGGCACGTTTTTCCAGGTCCGGGGACGCGCCGCCGGCGGCGCGCACTTCCAGCCGGGCGTCGCGCGCGAGCTCGATCAACTGGAGGCTGGAAACGGTTTCGCCGAAGAACAGGCGCGCGGTTTCCGGCAACTGGTGCGCTTCGTCGAAGATCACCGTGTTGCACGCCGGCAGGAGTTCCGCCACGCCCTCGTCGCGCAGGGCCACATCGGCAAAAAACAGGTGGTGGTTCACCACCACGATGTCGGCGGCGACCGCGTTGCGGCGCGCGCGCATCACGAAGCAGTCGCGGTAGCGCGGGCAGTCCTGCCCGAGGCAGTTGTCGCGCGTCGAGGTCGCCTGCAGCCAGACCGGCGCCTCCTCGGGCACGTCGGCGAGCTCGGCGCGGTCGCCGCTGTCGGTGGTCGCGGCGAAGCGCTCGATGCGCCGCAGCTGCGCCGCGGTTTCCGGCGCGGCGCGCCCGGACTCGCCGACCGCCTGTTCGAGCCGGTAGTGGCAGACGTAATTGCCGCGCCCTTTCAGCAGGGCCGCCGTGGCGCCGCTCGCGAGCGCCTCGCGCACCATCGGCAGGTCGCGGTCGTAGAGCTGGTCCTGCAGAGTCTTGGTGCCGGTCGAGATGATCACCTTGCCGCCGGCCAGCAGCGCCGGCGCGAGGTAGGCGAAGGTCTTGCCGGTGCCGGTGCCGGCCTCCGCGACCAGCAGGCCGGTGCGCTCGATGGCCGCGAGGATGTCGCGCGCCATCTCGAGTTGCTGGGGGCGGGGCGCGAACCCCGCGATGCGCGCCGCGAGCGGGCCCTGCGGCGCGAACAGCCGGGCCAGCGCGTCGGCCCTCTCGGCGATCTCGTTCAGTGGCGCGCCTCGTCCACCCTGACCCAGATGCGCCGGTTCTTGCTCGCGCGCGCCTGCGAACTCGAGACGAAGCCGCTCGAGGAGCGCGCCACGGTGGCGCCGCTGGCGCCGAGTTCGATCCATTCACCGAGGCAACCGCTGACCGTGGTCGAGACGCCCTGGCTGTGCACCGGGGAGGCGTTGCCCGAGGCCGTCGGCTCGGAGAAGGTATCGCGGCGCGGCGCGATCTCGAGGGTCACGGTGTCACCCGCGACGCGTGGCACGACGTCGAAGCCGGTGCGCGCGCTTTGCACTGCGGTGTTGCGCGTCACGATGGTGCCGGTTGGGGTCTGCACGATCTGCTGCTGTTCCACGGGCCGCGATTCGCCCGTGCTGATGAAGGCGCGTGACCCCTCGAGGACGGCGATGCGCTGGTCGACGCGTTCGTCGAACCCGGAGCGCACTTCCTGCGCGCGCACCTCGACGCGCGCGTCCGCGCCCGGGCCGCCGGCGCGCACGCGCACGTCGGCGCCGACCCCGCTGCGCTCCGATTCGCCTGCGGCATCGAAGCGCACGAGGATGGTCAGTCTGCGCTGCGGCTGGTCGATCGCCTCAAGCACCTTGCGCAGTTCGGCGAGGTTGGCCGGGGTGGTGCGCACGATCAGCTGGCCGTACTGGCCGGACAGGGTCCCGCCGGGCGCGAGCAGGGGGTGCAGGACCGGCAGCACCTGGTCGACCGTGCGGTGGCGCAGCGTGATGACCTCGAGTTCGGCGCGGGCCAGGGGGGGACACAGCAGCAGGGCGACGACGCTGCCCGCGGCGGCGAGGTGCGTGAAAACCTTCAGCATGGCCGGTCTCCCGAGGGGCTCTCGCCGGTCCCCTGCGCGAAGGAAATTTTGACGTTCCGCGATTGTTCCACTAGATTACTTGAATGATCTCGCCTAAAGCATTGTATCCGGTACTTTTTATTGCGTTGATTTCGGGCTGCGGAATGCTCGCGGACCGGCCTGCGCCGGTCGAGCCGCGCCGCGAAGCCGTGAGCACGGCACCCGCGGCCGCACCGCGCCTCGCGCCGCGCGCCGGGCAACGCTCCGAAGCCCTTATACAGGCAATCGTCGCGCTGGGAAGCGACTACCGCTATGGCGGCGCCTCGCATGCCGACGGTTTCGACTGCAGCGGACTGGTCGCGCACGTCTACCGCACGGCCCTCGGCGTCGAACTGCCGCGCACCGTGCTCGAGCAAAGCACCGCCGGCGAGGCGATCGACCCCGCCGACCTCGCGCCCGGCGACCTGGTTTTCTACAACACCCTGAACCGGCCCTGGTCGCATGTCGGCATTTACCTCGGCGAAGGCAAGTTCATCCACGCGCCGCGCACCGGGGCGCTGGTGCGCACCGAGAACATGCGCAGCAATTACTGGGTACGCCGGTTCGACGGCGCCCGCCGCATCGCCAGCACGAAATCCGCCCTCTAGCCCTTGTCGGACGGGCTTGGCAGGCACTTGATCCATATCAATGATAATGCTTCTCATTTGTATTGACATCCGATCAACGGCTCCATAACATCCGCGCTCACCCCGACCACATCGTCCAGAAACGCCCGCCCATGAAACGAATCGCCCCCCTGCTGCTCCTTTGCGTGCTCGGCACCGCGCAGGCCGCCGACCCGGTACTGAACCTGTACTCGGCACGCCACTACCAGACCGACGAGGCGCTCTACGAAGGCTTCACGAAGGCCACCGGTATCCGCATCAACCGCATCGAGGCCGGCGAGGACGCGCTGATCGAGCGCGTGCGCAACGAAGGCGCGCGCAGCCCCGCCGACGTACTGGTGACCACGGACGCGGGACGGCTGTGGCGCCTGCAACAGCTCGGCCTGTTCCAGCCGGTGAAGTCCGCGCTGCTCGACGCGCGCATTCCGGCGAGCTTTCGCGAGCCTTCGGGCCTGTGGTTCGGCTTCTCGATGCGCGCGCGCGTCATCGTCTACAACAAGGCAAGAGTGAAGCCCGCGGAGGTCGCCAGCTACGCCGCGCTCGCCGAGCCGAAATGGAAAGGGAAGATCTGCGTGCGCTCCGGCACCCATGTCTACAACCTGTCTCTGATGGGCGCGATGATCGAGCACCTCGGCGAGGCGAAGGCGGAGGCCTGGGCGCGCAGCGTGCAGGCGAACCTCGCGCGCACGCCCAAGGGCGGGGACACCGACCAGATGAAGAGCGTGGCCGCGGGCGAGTGCGACGTGGCGATCGGCAACCACTACTACTTCGCGCGCCTCATGCGCTCGGAGAAGGCCGCCGACCGCGCGATCACCGACAAGCTCGGCGTGGTGTTTCCCGACCAGTCGGGTCCCGGCACCCACGTCAACGTCTCCGGCGCCGGCGTGCTGAAGCACGCGCCGCATCGCGAGGCCGCGGTGCGCTTCCTCGAGTACCTGGCGAGCGACGCGGCGCAGCGCTACTTCGCCGACGGCAACAACGAGTGGCCGGTGGTGCCGAGCGTGCAGGTGTCCAACCCGGCGCTCACCGCCTTCGGCAAGCTGAACTACGATCCGCTGAACGTCGCCGCGTTCGGGCGCAACCAGCCCGCCGCGCAGAAGATCTTCGACCGCGTCGGCTGGCGCTAGGCGCGAGACGCCGGCTCGTACCTGGCGCGGGGCGGCACTAGGCGCCGGGCGCGCGTCGCAGCAGGCGTCGCGTGAGCACCAGCAGCGGCAGCAGGCCGACCGCGACGATCACGAGCGAGGGCAGCGCGGCCTCGGCCAGCCGCTCGTCCTTGGCAAGGTGGTAGGCCTCCACCGCGAGCGTGTCGAAATTGAACGGCCGCAGCGCGAAGGTTGCAGGCAGCTCCTTCATCACGTCGACGAACACCAGCAGGCCCGCGGTGGCCAGGCTCGGCGCCAGGAGCGGCACATGCACGCGGCGCAGCGTGCCCGCGGGCGCCTCGCCGAGGCTGCGTGCCGCGTCCTCCATGCTCGGCTTGATCTTCGTCAGGCCGGCCTCGACGGTCTGCAGCGCGATGGCGAGGAAGCGCACCAGGTAGGCGAAGACCAGGGCCGCCACGGTGCCGGTGAGCAGCAGGCCGGTCTCGATGCCCGCGACGCGCTCGATCAGCGCGGCCAGCGCATTGTCGAGGCGCCCGAGCGGCACCAGCACGCCGACCGCGATCACCGCGCCGGGAATCGCGTAGCCCAGCGCCGCGCTGCGCGCCGCCAGGCGCACCAGCGGCACCGGCCGCAGCCGCGCCGCGTACGCAAGCAGCAGGGCGAGGCCGACGGCGGCGGCGGCGGTGAGCGCGGCAAGCGTGGCGCTGTTGCCGATCAGCGTGAACACCCGCGTGCCCCAGCGCAACGACGGATCGCCGAGCGCGAGGTTCAGCAGCACCGCCACCGGCACCACGAAACCGAAGAACACAGGCGCGGCGCAGGCGGCGAAGGCGAGCGCCGCCGCGAGTCCGCGCAGAGGATGCGGCGGCGCCGGCTTGCGCGGGCCGGCATGGTAGGCGGCGCGCCCGCGCATCGCGCGCTCCTGCGCGAGCAGCAGCACGACGAACACCAGCAGGCAGCTCGAGAGCTGCGCAGCCGCGACCGGGTCGCCCATCGAGAACCATGCCTTGAAGATGCCGGTGGTGAACACGTCGACCGCGAAGTAGGACACGGTGCCGAAATCGGCCAGCGCCTCCATCAGCGCGAGCGCGGTGCCCGCGGCGATCGCCGGCCGCGCGAGCGGCACCGCGACGCGGAAGAAGCTCTGCCAGGGGGGGCAGCCGGCGAGGCGCGCTGCCTCGAAGGCGCTGCGCGACAGGTCGAGAAACGAGGTGCGCGCGATCAGGTACACGTAGGGGTAGAGCGCGAACGACAGCATCGCGGCGGCGCCCCAGATCGAGCGCACCTCGGGGAACCAGTACTCGCGCGCCTCCCATCCGGTGAGCGCGCGCAGCGTCCCCTGCACCGGGCCGGCGAACTGCAGCCAGTCGGTATAGGCGTAGGCCATCACGTAAGCCGGCATGGCGAGCGGCAGCATCAGGGCCCATTCGAGGATCCGCTGTCCCGGGAACCGGTAGGCGGTCACCAGCCACGCCGAGAGCACGCCGATCGACACCACGCCCCAGGTCACCCCGATCATCAGCAGCACGGTGTTGCCGAGGTAGCGCGGCAGCGTTTCCCGCACCATCTCCCAGCCTGCGTGGCTGCTGGGCTGGAACACCGCCGCGAGGACCGAGAGGATCGGGAAGGCCAGCAGCGCGGCCACGACGATCGCGGATGCGCCAAGCAGGCCGGGCGCGCGCGTGGTGCGGCGCATCCAAGCGGCCGCGGTGGCAGAAACCTGTGTCATCGGGTGTTCCGCCATGCGGGCGGGGGAATGCCGCATCTTATCAAGAATGATTATTGCTACGAAGCGTCGCGACCACTCCTATAATTGGATCATGGAACGTGGCATTCCCCTGCTCGAAGTACGGCATCTCGAACAGTCCTATGGCGCGCTCGAGGTGGTGCGCGACCTGTCGTTCGTGCTGGCGCGCGGTTCGATCGGTTGCCTGCTGGGCCCCAGCGGCTGCGGCAAGACCACGGTCCTGCGCTGCATCGCGGGCTTCGAACCCGTCGCGGCCGGCGAGATCCTGTTGAATGGCGAGCGCGTCTCCGCCCCCGGCGCGGTGCGCCCGCCCGAGCAGCGCCGCATCGGCATGGTGTTCCAGGACTACGCCCTGTTCCCGCACCTGAGCGTCGCCGACAACATCGCCTTCGGCCTGCGCGCGCTCGAGGCGGACGCGCGCGCCGCGCGCGTGGCCGAACTCGCGCAACTGGTCGGGCTTGGCAAGTCGCTCGACCAGTTTCCGCATGAGATGTCCGGCGGCCAGCAGCAACGCGTGGCGCTCGCGCGCGCGCTTGCGCCGCGCCCGGACCTGCTGCTGCTGGACGAACCGTTTTCGAACCTCGACTTCGAACTGCGCGCGCGCCTGTCGGTCGAGGTGCGCGAGATCATCAAGGCGAGCGGCGCGACCGCCATCCTGGTGACGCACGACCAGAACGAGGCCTTCGCGGTGGCCGACGAGGTCGGCGTGATGCACGAAGGCCGCATCCAGCAATGGGACAACCCGTACAACCTGTATCACCGGCCGGCGAACCGCTTCGTTGCCGACTTCGTCGGCCAGGGCGTGTTTGTGCCGGCGAAGGTGATCAACGAGCACCGGGTGGAGATCGAGCTCGGCGTACTCGAGGGCGAGGTGCCGGTGAGTTGCCGGCAGGGTTGCGAGGCCTGCACGCGCAACTGCGCCGCGGAAGTCCTGCTGCGGCCCGACGACATCGTGCATGACGACGCCGCCGAGACGAAGGCCGAGGTGGTGCACAAGGCGTTTCGCGGCGCGGACATCCTCTACACGCTGCGCCTGGCAAGCGGCCAGCGCCTGCTCGCGCTGGTGCCGAGCCACCACAACCACGCGATTCGCGAATGGATCGGCATCCGCCTGGACGTTGACCACGTGGTGGCCTTCGCACCGGAGGCGCAGGCCGCGACCTGAACGACGCGCCGGGCGCGTTCAGTTCAGTTCGAACTTCACCGGGATCTCGACCGAGAAGCGGCGACCGCGCAGGCGCTCCGGCACCGGCACTTGCGGCTTGCCGCGGCTCACCATCTCGAGCGCCGCGCGATCGAGCACCGCGTGCCCCGAGCCTTCGTCCACCGCGAGCGAGACCGTCTCGCCCGCCGGCCCGACCACCAGCCGCACGCGCGCCGTTCCGGTCCAGTTGTTGTCCAGCGCCACGCGCGGATACGCCTTGTAGCGCGCGCCGGCCGTGATGATCGCGAGCCGGTACTGCTCGATCGTGGACGGGTCGGCACCGCCCGGTGCCGGCGCCTGGGCGGGCGCCGGCGCGATCGCGGCACGCGTTGCGGCGGGCGGTGCGCTCGGCGCAGGCGACGTTGGAATCGACACGGGTGCGCTTGCAGCCTGCGATGGCACGGCAGGCGCGGTTGCCGGCGCGACGGGCGGCGCGGCCGGTGCGGCCATGGCGACCTGCGGTGCCGGAACGGCAGGCTGCGGCGGCGGGACCTCGGGCACCGGTGTCGGCACCGCGACGGCCTGGGTTGCGCGGCGCGGTGGTGGCTGCGGCGTCGGCGGCGTCGGCGCCGCCGCAGGTGACGGGACCGCGGGGGCCGGCGCCTCGGGCGCAACCGGCGGCGAGACGAGCCGTGCCACCAGCGGCGGCAGGGCCGCGAGCTGCCGACCGGCGGATTCGCGCAGGTCCGGGAACACGGCCAGCGCGACGACATGCGCCGCCAGCGAAACGACGAGCGCGATGCGCAGCGCGCGGTTGCCGCGGCTTACCGCCCCGTTCGCCCCGCTTCGCTTCGTGGCCATGGCGCAATCACCGGTTCAGCGGGCGATTCTGCGTCCGGCGCCGCGGTCGATCTCAGGCGGGCTGCTGCAGGGCGCGCCAGACGCGCTCGGCGGTGAGCGGCATCTCGAGCGGCCCGCCGCGGCCGCCAAGCGCATCGCGCACCGCGTTCACCACCGCAGGCACCGAGCCGATGGTGCCCAGCTCGCCGCAGCCCTTCACGCCGAGCAGGTTGGTGGTGCAGGGCACGGACTCGTCGAAGCCCGCGTCCACCGACGGCAGGTCGGCGGCGCGCGGCACGCAGTAGTCCATCAGCGAACCGGTGAGCAGCTGGCCGGACTCCGCGTCGTAGGCGCTTTGCTCCCAGAGCGCCTGGCCGACGCCCTGCGCCACGCCGCCGTGCACCTGTCCCTCGACGATGGCGTGGTTGATGATGCGGCCGATGTCGTCGCAGCTGGTGACGCGCGCCACCTCGACGACCCCGGTTTCCGGGTCGACCTCGACTTCGCACACCATTGCGCCGTTCGGCCAGCTCGGCGACGAAGGGGTCTCGGTGGCGGAGACGCGCACGATGCGGTCGGGCTGCTTCGCCGCCAGTTCCTCCAGCGCGATGCCGCGGTCCGTGCCGGCAATGCGAAAGCGCCCGTTGCGGTACTCGATGTCCCCGGGCGCGGCTTCCAGCGCCTCGGCGGCAAGTTCCCTGCCCTTCACCACCACCTGGCGCCCCGCGGCCACCACCGCCGAGCCGCCGACGAAAGCCGAGCGCGAACCGACGCTGCCCACGCCGTTGGCGCGGTCGGTGTCGCCCTGCACGATGGTGATGCGCTCGGGCGAGAGCTGCAGCACCTCGGTAATGAGCTGCGTGTAGGTGGTCTCCAGCCCTTGCCCCATGGCCTGTGTGCCCGAGAACACGGTGACGCCGCCGTCGGCATCGACCTGGATGTCCACCGTCTCGGTGGGGATCGCGCCGGTCCACTCGAGGTACGAGGCGAGGCCGCGTCCGCGCAGGCGAGCGCGCGCCGCGCTCGCCTTGCGGCGCGCCTCGAAGCCCTTCCAGTCGGCCGCCTCGAGCACGCCATCGAGCATGCGCGCGAACGCGCCGACGTCGTAGGTCTCGCCGAGGTGCGTGCGGTAGGGAAAACGCTCCGGCGCGATGAAGTTGCGCCGGCGGATCTCCACCGGGTCGATGCCCATCTCGCGCCCGGCCTCGTCCATCAGCCGCTCGATCAGGTGGTTCGCCTCGGGACGTCCCGCGCCGCGGTACGCGCCGGTCGCCATGGTGTTGGTCAGCACCGCGCGCACGCGGTAGTCCACCACCGGCACGTGGTACACGGTGGCCTGCACCTTCGGTCCGAGCACCAGCGGAATGATCGCCGACGAGCCCACCGGCACCGCGCCGATGTTGCCGAGGATGTCGGTGCGAAGTCCCAGAATTCGTCCGTCCTTGTCGAGCGCCAGCTCGGCGCGGAAGTGCTGGTCGCGGCCCATGTGCGCGGCGAGGAACTCCTCGCTGCGCTCGGCGCGCCACTTCACCGGCCGGCCGAGCTTCTTCGCCGCGTGGCACACCAGCGCATCCTCGGGGGTAAGGCCGGTCTTCATGCCGAAGCCGCCGCCGATGTCGCCGACGACGATGCGGAAGTCCTCGGGCTTCGCCTTGAACACGTCGCCGAGCAGCTGGCGCGCGCCGGTGGGCGTCTGGTTCTGCGTGTAGAGCGTGGTGCGACCGCTCTCGAACACCGCGATGCAGGCGCGCGGCTCGATGGCGTTGGCGATCAGCCGCTGGTTGTGCAGTTCCAGCTTCGTCACGTGCGCGGCCGCGGCGATCGCGGCATCCATCGCGGCGACGTCGCCGTAGCGCGCCTCGGCGGCGACGTTGCCCGGGGCTTCCTTCCAGAGCTGCGGCGCGCCGTCCTCGATGGCGCGGCGCGGGTCGATCACGCAGGGCAGGTCCTCGTAGTCCGGCGCCACCAGCTCGGCGGCGTCCTGCGCCTGTTCGCGGGTTTCGGCGATGATCGCGGCGACCGCCTGACCGACGCAGTACACGCGCGCATCCGCCAACAGCGTGCGCAGCGGCGCCGCCATCGGCGAGCCGTCGGCCTGCTTGAAGAGCGGCGGAAACGGGATGTGCCCGACGCCGTCGGCCTTCAGGTCGGCGATCGACCAGGCGGCGAGCACGCCGGGCGCGACGCGCGCCGCGGCGAGGTCGCAGGCGGCGATCTTCGCGTGCGCGTGCGGCGAGCGCACCAGCACCATCCAGGCGAGGCGCTCGAAGGCGCGATCGTCGCTGTAGAGGCCGGCGCCCTTCAGCAGGCGGTCGTCCTCCAGGCGCTTTTGCGTGCGCGACGCGCCGAAGCGCGCGCTTTCGGGATCGAACTGGACTTGCGGTGCATTCATGCGGCACTCCGGAAATCAAAACGGCCCGAGCGGGCCGTGATGGCGGTAAGGCGATGGACTGCGTCGACCAAGTGTCTCACGGAACCCCGGGACCGATCCACAGGGGGGTCCCATGCGCTCGCGTATCATCGACGCCCCGATTCACCCGCCTGAGCGCCTCCCCGATGGGTCCCGACGCGCTGCTCCTCGTGATCACCGGCGCGCTGCTGCACGCGACCTGGAATTTCTTCGCGAAAAAGGCCTCCGCGGGCGGCCTGCGCTTCATCTGGCTGAGCGGGCTGGTGAGCCTGGTCGCCGCCGCGCCCTTCGGCTGGGCGGCCTGGAATGCCCAGGGCGCCCCCTTGAGCACGCTTGCATGGATCGTGATCGTCGCGAGCGCCTTCATCCACGTCGTCTATTCGCTGGTGCTGCAGCACGGCTACCGGAAGTCGGATTTTTCCGTCGTCTACCCGATGGCGCGCGGCACCGGGCCGCTCTTTTCGGTGTTCGGCGCCGTGCTGCTGCTCGGCGAGGCGCCGAACCTGCCGGGCTGGCTCGGCATCGGCGCGCTGCTGGTCGGCATCTTCCTGATCGCCGACGGCATGCGCCTGTTCTCGCCGACGCCGCGCACGCTGACCGGGGTGATCTGGGGCGGCGCGACCGGCCTGTGCATCGCCAGCTATACCGTGCTCGACGGCTGGGCGGTCAAGGACCTCGGCATCGCGCCGGTGCTCTTTTACATCCTCGGGCTCGCTTTTCGCAGCGTGATGCTCGCGCCCTTCGCGCTGTCGGATCGCGGCGCCGTCGCCGCGCAGTGGCGGCTGAACCGCCGCTTCGCGATCGTGGTGGGCCTGCTCTCGCCGCTCGCCTACACGCTGGTGCTGATCGCCATGACGCGCGCGCCGCTGTCGTACGTGGCACCGGTGCGCGAGGTGTCGATGCTGGTCGGCGTGTTCATCGGCGGACGGCTGCTGGGCGAATCGCTCAGCCTGCCGCGCATCGCCGGCACGCTGGCGATGGTGGGCGGCGTGGCGCTGCTCGCCTGGGCGGGCTGAGCGCGGGACCCCCTATAGTAACATATATGTTACCATAACGCCGTTGCCGGCGCCCGGCCGGGTTCAGCCGGTGATGCCGATCTGCCAGGGCACGAATTCGTGGTCGCCGAGGCCGAATGCCTCGCTCTTGGTCCTGGTGCCGGAGCAGGTGTCGAGGATGTGGCGGAAGATCTTCTCGCCCATCTGCCCGATGCTGACGCCCCCGTCGAGCACCTCGCCGCAGTTGATGTCCATGTCCTCCTCCAGCTTCACGAACATCGGCGTGTTGGTGGCAAGCTTGATCGAGGGCGCCGGCTTGCAGCCGAAGGCCGAGCCGCGCCCGGTGGTGAAGCAGACCACGTTCGCGCCGCCGGCGATCTGCCCGGTGGCCGAGACCGGGTCGTAGCCCGGCGTGTCCATGAACACCATGCCCTTCTGCGTCACCGGCTCGGCATAGCGGTAGACCTCCATCATCGGCGTGGTGCCGCCCTTCATCGCCGAGCCGAGCGATTTCTCCAGGATGTTGGCGAGCCCGCCGGCCTGGTTGCCGGGACTCACCACGCCGTTGATCTGCGTGTCGCGGCCCACGGAGTACACGTCCTTCCACCAGCGGATGCGCTCGATCAGCTTCTCGCCCACTTCCTTCGTCACCGCGCGGCGCGTCAGCGTGTGTTCGACGCCGTAGATCTCCGGCGTCTCGGAGAGGATCGCGGTGCCGCCGTGGCGCACCAGGATGTCCATCGCCGCGCCGAGCGCCGGGTTGGCGGTGATCGAGGAAAAGCTGTCCGAGCCGCCGCACTGCAGCCCGACGGTGATATGGCTCGCCGGCACCGGCACGCGCTTCACGTCGTTCGCCTGCGGCAGCAGTTCCTTCACCGCGGCGACCGCGGCCTCGATGGTCTTGCGCGTGCCGCCGGTGTCCTGCATCACGAAGGCGCGAAGCCGCGGGCCCTCCTCGAGGTTCTCGGCCTTGAGGAAGGCATTCAACTGGTTGCGCTCGCAGCCCAGGCCGATGACCAGCACCGCCGCAAGGTTCGGGTGGCGCGCGTAGCCGGCGAGCGTGCGCCGCAGGAGCGCCATCGGCTCGGAGAACTCCATGCCGCAGCCGGTCGAGTGGCTGAAGGCGGCCACGCCATCGATGTTGGGAAACTCGGCGAGGCGCTCCGGCGTGAACCAGTCGGCGACCCGGTGCACCACGGTCGCCGAGCAGTTGACGGTGGAGACGATGCCGATGAAGTTGCGCGTCGCCACGCGGCCGTCCTCGCGCACGATGCCCATGAAGGAAGCGCGCTCGGCCTCGGGGACCATCTCCACCGGGCGGTAGTCCTTCGCGTAGGCGTAGTCGCGCTCGAACTCGCGGAACTCCATGTTGAGCCGGTGCAGCAGCGTGCCGGCGGCGATGTCGTTCATGGCAAAGCCAATCACGGTGTTGTACTTGAGGATCGCCTCGCCCTTGGAGATCGCGCGCGCGGCCACCTTGAAGCCGGCCGGGATGCGGTTCAGGCAGGCGATGCCCTCTTCGCGCAGTTCGAGGCCCTGCGCGAGGTCGACGCGGGCGACCAGCACGTTGTCGTTGGCGTGCAGGCGCAGCGCGGGGGAAGCGAGGTTCGGGGCCGCGATGGTGTTCATGGTCTGTCCAGGGTTGCGTGTGCAGGGTCGATCGTCAGCGCGACGAGGCAAAGGACTTGAGCCCGCCGCGAAACTCCGCTTGCGCGAAGACCTCAGGCAGCACGGCCGCCAGCGCTTCGGCGTCAATTTCGATTCCGTTGGCGGCAATCATCGGGCCGGCGCGGCGCGCGATCGCTTGCCAGTCGCCAAGCGCGCGGAAGCCCTCCATGGCGTCTGCCCGCGGTTCGCCGCCGAGCCCGCGCACCAGCAGGTCGGTGAAATTCATCACGCGAAAGCCGTGCTGCCGGCCGGCGGTGGCCAGCTGCCCGTGGCAGCCGTGATAGAGCGACACCAGCGCATCGACGCCCGGCTCGGCCACGCGCCGCAGCGTCTCGGCGCGCAGCTTTTCCTTCAGCGCAGGCGAGCGGTCGGCGCCCGAGCCGCCGCAGGTGTAGCCGGCCTCGATCACCGTGTCCACCAGCGTCAGGCCGGGAATCGCACGCAGCAGCCGCGCCACGTTTTCGCCGTTCCCGGCCATGCCCTCGTGGGCGTGCAGCAGCACGCGCAAGGGGACTTCCGTGATGAGCTTCGCCTTCAGTTCGTCCTCGCGCTCGACGAAGTACTTGGTGATGTGGTCGAAGTCGAAGCTGGTTTCGCGGTAGCCGCGGATCGTCTCGCCGAGGTGGATCTCGCAGGACGGGCACCAGTTCAGCACCTTCTTCGGCTGGAACTCACCAAAGCGCTGCAGCGTGATCGAGCTCACCTTGCCGCCCGCCTTCAGGTCGCCTTCCCACTTGCTGTGGATGATGCCGCAGCAGGCCGAGGGTCCGCCCACCACCTCGTAGTCGACCTCCAGCGCGTCGAGCACGACCATGGCGTTGAACAGGATGTGCGGCGTGCGGATCGCGTTGCAGCCGAGGTAGAACACCGCTTCGGCTTCGCGTACGCGCGGCGGCTGCAGCAGGCGCTCGAGGTCGGCCGGCGCCAGCTGCATCGCCGCCATCAGCCGGATCGCGCGCGACATCTTGCGGAACAACTGCGGCGTCTGCGGGTTGTGGCGCATGTTGCGGGTGTGCGCGAGCATCACCATCTGCCGCGGGTTGACGCCCTCGGGGCAGGCGGGGATGCAGATGCCGCAGCCGTTGCACTGCTGCGTCCACTTCGCCGCGTCGCCGGCGAGCGGTTTGTTTTCGGTGACCGTGCCGAGCACGCCGTCGATGATCGTCCTTGGCGAGGCCGCCGACAGGCCGGCGTAGGGCACGACGGGACAGACCTCGACGCAGCGCCCGCAGCGCGTGCAGGCGTCCAGGATCCCCGCCGCCGCTTGCTCGACGTACTCGACGAGGCCTTGTTCGGGCGCGTTCATGCGCCGGCCTTGTCGGGCAGCGAGGCGATGGCCTCGATCTCGACCAGCATCTCCGGCATCACCAGGCGCGGCACCTCCACCAGCGTGCTCGCCGGCCGGTTGACGAAGTGGCGGCGGTAGACGTCCGCGTGCTTCGAGAATGCGTCGATGTCGGTGGTGAACATCGTCCACTTCACCACGTCGCCGAAGTCCGCGCCCGCGGCGCGCAGGATGTCGCCGACGTTGCGAAAGCACTGCTCGATCTGCGCGCGCATGTCGCCGGCGCCGACCAGCTTGCCTTCGGGATCGCGCGCGGTGATGCCGGCGGTGAACAGCGTCCGACCCTGCGTGACGACGCCCATCGAGAATCCGATGGTGCGGGTCCAGGGCTTGTCGACCTCGATGACTTCGCGGCGCATGGGGAGCGTCCTCCTGCGGCCGATGATACTACCGCGCTGCCTGGCGATTCACCGGCGCGCGCCGCGCGAACCGTCGCGGCACCGGGCGGATTGCAACTCAGGTCTTGATCAGGAAGCCCCTCGGCGCGAACGTGTGCCCGAATTTCTGCTCGCGCGCCACGTCCGCCACGAACACGCCCGGATTCGCCTCCAGGAACTCGACGATCGCCTCGTAGGGGCCCGGGCCGAAATCCGGCCGCACCGGATGGCCGTTGATGCAGGAATCCTCCACCAGCAGGTAGTCGCCCTTGCGCAGCAGCGGCGTCAGAACCTCGAGCTCGCGCGCGACATGCGCCTTGGCATGGTCCGAGTCGAGGATCATGAACAGCGGACCGCGGTCACCGGGAAGCGCCTTCCGAATCCGCTCGGCCATTTCCGTGCTCGCGCTATTGCCGATCAGGAAGTCGATGCGCGGATGCTGGCGCACCTGGTTGGATTCCGTATCGATGTCGATCGACAGGACCCGGCCGCGCGCCCCGTTCAGCACCAGCAGGTCGGCGAAAAACAGCGCCGACCCGCCGTGCCGGGTGCCCGCCTCGACCACCCAGTCGATGCGCAACTCGGAAAAGATCTCCTGGTAGTTCCACATGTCGCTCGGCAGCTTGAGCGTGCGGATACCGCGGTAGTGCATGCGCTTCCAGACGCCTTGCGCATAGAACCAGCGCAGGTAGGCTTCGCCGGGCATCGGGACATCGTTCATCCGGGAACACTCGCCTCGGCACGGCCGTCATCACGGCCTGTCGGACCGGATCGACGAACCCTGGGTGAAAGTGGCGGAGAGAGAGGGATTCGAACCCCCGGTACGGAGAACCGTACAACAGATTTCGAGTCTGCCGCATTCGACCACTCTGCCATCTCTCCGCGGTCGAGCCTTGAAGCCAGCGGAATTCTATCAGGCCGCCGTCAACTTCTCCTCGCCGCCCAGATACGGCCGCAGCGCCGCGGGCAGCGTCACCGAGCCATCGGCGTTCTGGCCGTTTTCCAGGATGGCCACCAGCGTGCGTCCCACGGCCAGCCCGGAGCCGTTCAGGGTGTGCACCAGTTCGACCTTGCCGGCATCATTGCGCCAACGGGCGTGCATGCGCCGCGCCTGGAAGGCCTCGAAGTTCGAGCAGGAACTGATCTCGCGATAGGCGTTCTGCCCCGGCAGCCAGACCTCGATGTCCCAGGTCTTGGCCGAGGAAAACCCCATGTCCGCGGTGCACAGGGTCATCACCCGGTACGGCAGTTCCAGCTTCGCAAGGATCGCCTCCGCGTGGCCGGTGAGCGCCTCGTGCGCGGCATTCGAGTCCTCCGGCCTCACGATCTGCACCAGTTCCACCTTCTCGAACTGGTGCTGGCGGATCATGCCGCGCGTGTCCTTGCCGTAGGAACCGGCCTCGGAACGGAAGCACGGCGTGTGGCAGACGTACTTCAGCGGCAGCTCGCCCGCCGCGAGGATCGACTCGCGCACCAGGTTGGTCACCGGGTATTCCGCGGTCGGCACCAGGTACAGGTCGCGGCCCTCGATCTTGAACAGGTCGTCGCGGAACTTCTCCAGGCTCGAGACGCCATCGGCGCAGGCGCCGCTCACCATGTAGGGCACGTACACCTCGGTGTAGCCGTGCTCGCGGGTGTGAACATCGAGCATGAACTGGGTCAGCGCGCGATGCACCCGCGCGAGTCCGCCGCGCAGCACCGAAAAGCGCGCGCCGGAGAGCTTTGCCGCCGCGTCGAAATCGAGCAGGCTCAAACCCTCGCCCACGTCGACGTGGTCCTTCGGCGAAAAATCGAAGGCGCGCGGCGTGCCGACGCGGCGCACCTCGACGTTGTCGGCTTCCGAGCGGCCGACGGGCACGTCCGCCTGCGGCAGGTTCGGGATCAGCGAGACGAAGCGGTGCAGCTTCGACTGCACCTCGGCGTTCTCGCCCTCCATCGCCTTCAGCTTCTCGCCCAGGGCGCCCGCCTGCGCCATCAGCGCGGCGGCGCCCGCCTCGTCCTTCTTCGCCTTGGCGGTGCCGACCTGCTTCGAAAGCGCGTTGCGCTCGGCCTGCACCCGCTCGGTGGCGACCTGGATCGCGCGCCGCGCCTCCTCGAGCGCCTTGAAGGCGGCGAGGTCGAGCGTGTAGCCGCGCACGGCAAGCCGCGCGGCGACCGCGTCGGCGTCTTTTCTCAGCAACTGGATGTCGATCATTTGCGTTTCCCGCGCGCCTCGGCATCGAGCCGGCGCAGTTCGTCGAGCTTCTCGCGGATGCGGCCTTCCAGGCCCCGTTCCGTCGGCCGGTACCAGTTCACCTCGGGCATGCCCTCGGGGAAGTAATCCTCGCCCGCGGCGAAGGCGCTCGCCTCGTCGTGCGCGTAGCGATAGTCCTTGCCGTAGCCGAGGGTCTTCATCAGCTTCGTCGGCGCGTTGCGCAGGTGCATCGGCACCGGCCGCGTGGCATCCGACGAGACGAAGGCGCGCACTTCATTATAGGCGGCGTACACCGCGTTCGACTTCGCCGCGCAGGCGAGGTAGACCACCGCCTCGGCGAGCGCCAGCTCGCCTTCGGGCGAACCGAGACGCTCGTAGACTTCGCAGGCATCGAGCGACAAGCGCAGCGCGCGGGGATCGGCAAGCCCGATGTCCTCCGAGGCCATGCGCACGATGCGCCGGCCGAGGTAGCGCGGGTCGGCGCCACCGTCGAGCATGCGCACCAGCCAGTACAACGCCGCATCCGGGTGCGAGCCGCGCACCGACTTGTGCAGGGCCGAAATCTGGTCGTAGAACTGCTCGCCGCCCTTGTCGAAGCGGCGCAGGCTCTGCGAGAGCGTGCGTTCGACGAAGGGCCCGTCGACCGTCGCGCTGCCGGCCGCCTGCGCCGCGGTCAGCAGCACCTCGAGCGCATTCAGCAAGCGCCGCGCGTCGCCGTCGGCGAAGCCCGCGATTCGCTCGCGCGCCTGCGCGTCCAGCGCGGGGACCGCCGGGCCGCCGGACTGCGCCACATGCGCGAGCGCGCGGTCGATGAGGGTTTCCATATCCTCGGCGCCCAATCCTTCCAGCACGTAGACCGCGGCGCGCGAGAGCAGCGCGCCGTTCACCTCGAAGGAGGGGTTCTCGGTGGTCGCGCCGATGAAGGTGACGAGGCCGCGCTCGACGAAGGGCAGGAAGGCATCCTGCTGCGCCTTGTTGAAGCGGTGCACCTCGTCGACGAAGAGGATGGTGTGGCGACCCGAGCGCGCGAGTTCGGTCTCCGCCTGCTGCACCGCCTCGCGAATGTCCTTCACGCCGGAGAACACCGCCGAGAGCGCGAGGAACTCTGCATCGAACGCGCTCGCCATCAGCCGCGCGAGCGTGGTCTTGCCTACGCCCGGCGGGCCCCAGAGAATCATCGAATGCGGCTTGCCGGCGCGAAA
The DNA here is from genome assembly GCA_036526195.1 of Burkholderiales bacterium. Lineage (GTDB taxonomy): Bacteria > Pseudomonadota > Gammaproteobacteria > Burkholderiales > SG8-39 > DATCYZ01. The sequence goes on along the minus strand of DATCYZ010000081.1, from coordinate 1,445 downwards.
CGCCACCTCGAGCGGTTTGCCCGGCCCGAGCAGGTGGTGCTGGCCGAGCACCTCGCCGATGGCGCGCGGGCGCATCGCCTCGGCGAGCGGCGCCGCGGGCTGCGGCGCGGGGAACAGGTCAGACATCGCGCCCTGCCGGCGCCTGCGCGCAGGTCATTGTTCGCGCAGCACGTCCACCCCCGGGGGCGGCGTGAAGCGGAAGGTGCCGGCCTCGAGCGGCGGGTTGCGCTGCAGGTTGGAAAAACGCAGCCGCGTGGTCTGGCCGAAATGGTCGAGCAGTTCCATCGCCTGCAGGCCGGTGGCCGAGAGGCCGAGGCGCATGCGCTCGAAGCCGGCGTCGCGCTCGCGCGGCCGCGCCTCGACCCATTCGAGGCCGTCTCGCAGCCCGGCCTCGGAGAGTTCGAAGGCCTGCGACACGTCGGCATGGCCAGCGAGCAGCGCCGCCGGCGTCGAGCCGAGCGCCTTCGCCATGCGCCGGACCGTCACCTGCTCGAGTTCCTCGTCATGGATCCAGACGCGATCGCCGTCGCCGACGATCACCACGCGCGCGGGCGCGGTGGTGGTCCAGCGAAAGCGCCCGGGGCGCTCGAAGACGAAGCTGCCGCGCGAGGCCTGCACCTTCTTCTTCTGGCGGTCGAACACCTCCTGCTCGAAGTCGGCGCGCGCGGCGCGCGTCGCGCCGAGCCAAGCCTGGAAGCGTTCGATGCCCGCGGCCTGTGCGGGCGCCGGCAGCAACGCGAGGACCAAGGCCAGCGCGCAACCGCCCGCGAGACCGGCCCTCACTCCTGCCTCGCCGGCACCAGCACCTCGCGGTTGCCATTGGACTGCATCGGCGACACCATGCCGGCGCGCTCCATGTCCTCGATCAGGCGCGCGGCGCGGTTGTAGCCGATGCGCAGGTGGCGCTGCACCAGCGAGATCGACGGCCGGCGCGTGCGCAGCACGATTTCCACCGCCTGGTCGTAGAGCGGATCCTTCTCCCCGCCGCCGCCCTCGCCCGCCGCGGCCTCGCCGCCCTCGCCGCCGTCGGCCGGCTCGAGCACCTCGCCGATGTAGTCCGGCACTCCGAGCCGCTTCAGGTACTCGACCACCTTGTGCACCTCGTGGTCGGCGACGAAGGCGCCGTGCACGCGCTGCACCTGCGCCGAGCCCGAGGGGGAGTAGAGCATGTCGCCCGCGCCGAGCAGGGCTTCCGCGCCCGACTGGTCGAGGATGGTGCGCGAATCCACCTTGCTCGCGACCTGGAAGGCGATGCGCGTCGGGATGTTCGCCTTGATCAGGCCGGTGATCACGTCCACTGACGGGCGCTGCGTGGCGAGGATCAGGTGGATGCCCGAGGCGCGCGCCTTCTGCGCGAGGCGCGCGATCAGCTCCTCGACCTTCTTGCCGACCACCATCATCAGGTCGGCGAGTTCGTCGATGACGACGACGATGGTCGGCAGCGC
>DATCYZ010000080.1:0-85732 GCA_036526195.1 Burkholderiales bacterium | reverse complement strand
CGCCATGTACGCGGCCAAGCGCGCCGGGCGCAACCGGGTCGTGCGCTACCGCGCGGCGCCCAAGGCGGCCGGCGTGGCGGTGGACGAGGTGGGCGCCGCCGCGCCGGGCGGCTGAGCCGGGCGAAACTAGCCCTCGATCTTCGCGCGCAGCGCCTCGACCACGGCCTTCAGCGCCTCGACCTCGGTCTGCAGGGCGGCGACATCGTCCCTGAGCGCCGCGAGGTCCGGTTCGGGCACGCCTGCGGTCATTGCGGCGCGCGCCGCCGGCGCTTCGGCCTGCGCCGCAAGCGCTCCCGAGAGCCGGTGCGCCCAGCGGTTCTCGCGCGCGCCGGGCTGGCGCGGCAGTTCCTCGACCAGCGGTCCATCGGCGTGGTTCGCCAGTTCGTTCAGGAAGCCTTCCACCGCCGAGATGTCGGCGAACTTGTGCATGCGGTCGCAGTGGATGCGCAGTTCCCCCGCGGTCTGCGGGCCGCGCAGCATCAGCACCGCGAGGATCGCCGTTGACTGGTTCGGGATCTTCAGCACGCGCTCGATGTTGTGGCTGTAGCGCGGCACCCGGCTGCCGCTCGATTCGATCGCCAGGTTGTCGTACTTGAGCGTGTCCAGGGCCTGCTGGACCTCGGATTCCGTCAGGCTCATCACCGGGTCGCGGGAGGTCTTCTGGTTGCAGCCGCTGAGCAGGGTGTTCAGCGTCAGCGGGTAGGTGTCGGGGACGGTGCGTTCCTTTTCCGCGAGGACGGCGAGGGCGCGGGTTTCGGTGGGGGAGAGGGTGGGGTGGGGCATGGGGGGAGTATAGGGGGTCAACCGTTGCGGGTTGATGGTCCTTGCTCGTGCATGCACCTGGTTGACGCCAGCCCGATGCCTGCGTAAAGTACGAATTAGACCGATTGGTCTAATCCTGCGCTATGGCGATCGATACCCAACAGGTGTTACTCCAGCATGGAATGGCCATGCTCTTGCGGCAGGGCTATCACGCCCTGGGCATCGCGGCCGTGCTCGAGGCCACGAAGATCCCGAAGGGATCCTTCTACCATCACTTCGAGTCGAAGGAAGACTTTGGACTCAAGGTGATCGACCTGTACATGGAAGGGGTCCACGCCGGGCTCGACCAGTGTCTGCAGGACAAGAGCCTGCCGCCGCTACTGCGGGTGCGGCGTTTCTTCGAGGCGACCGAGGAGAAGTACCGTACCGAGGGTTATCTCGGTTGCCTGCTGGGCGGCCTGGGGCAGGAGCTTTCGGGCATCAATGACGCCTTCCGCCGCAAGGTGGAGCACTGCTTCTCCGAGATCGCGCGCCGCATCACCGGGTGTCTCAGGGAAGCCGTCAAGCGAGGTGATCTTCCGAAGAAGACCGATCCGCAGAAAATGGCGGAGTTGCTGGTCAACTGTTGGGAAGGTGCAGCGCTGCGAACGCGCATGCGTCGAGACCCGGCGCCGCTGCGCGACATGCTGGATTTCTACTTCCGCTCCGCCTCCACCTGAGCCGGCCATGACGTCCTGTTCGGATGAGAAGCAATCTTGCGCACCAAGACTAGACCGACCGGTCTAATACAGTGGCTGTCAACCCAAAGGAACCCTGACATGAAAAATGCTTCCCTTTTCGAGCGGCTCGGCGGCGCGAGCGGCATCGACACCCTGGTGACAGACATCCTCGCGCTCCACATGGAGAATCCGACGATCCGTGTGCGGTTTCGCCCCTACCTGGAAACCCCCGAGAAACTCGAAGTGACCAGGAAACACCTCTGCGCATTCCTGGAGGCGGGTAGCGGCGGCAAGGCGCGGTACGCTGGTCGCAGCATGCAGGACACCCATCGCGGGATGAACATCAACGAAGCCGAGTACATGGCGGTGACCGACGACATCATGGCCGTCCTGCGCCAGCACAACATGGACGAGCAGACGCAGAAGGACGTGCTCGCTATCGCCTATTCCCTAAAGGGCGACATCATGCACGTGTAGGGGATTCGATCATGGCGTGTGCCGGGGGGGGGCTCACGCCGTATTCGCGCAACCACGTTATTTAGCCGACGTCGCGCCGGCGTGTCGCCAGGGCCATCGCGCGGTGATGCTTGAGCTTGCTGGCGCGCGGTTCGTCTCCCTACTTCCACGAATCCCTTAACGTCACCGTCCGATTGAACCCCCCACCATCCCCGACAAAATACCCGTGCCTTTCAAACTGGAACCGGTCCCCATCCCGCGCCTGCGCCAATGAGGCCTCCAGCCGCGCACTGATCGTCCGCACCGACTCCGGATTCAGATCCTCCAAGAACTCCCGCTCCACCCCGGGATTCGCCACTTTAAAAAGCCGGTCGTACAGTCGAACCTCAGCAGCCACCCCGTGCGCCACGCTCACCCAGTGGATGTTGCCCTTCACCTTGTACGCATCCGCCCCCGCCGTCCCCGAGCGTGAATCCTCGAACACCCGACAGCGCACGGTATCGGTAGCAGCATCGAACCCGACGCACTCCACCACGTACCCGTACCGCAAGCGCACCCGGTTCCCCGGATACAAACGGAAGTAGCCCTTCGGCGGCACCTCGGCGTAATCCTCGCGCTCGATCCACAGCTCGCCGGAAAACGGCACCGAGCGCTTCCCCCACTCGGGCTTCTGCGGATGGTTCGGCACCTCGACCATCTCCACCTTGCCCGCGGGCCAGTTCTCGATCACCAGCTTCACCGGGTCGAGCACCGCCATCCTTCGCGGTGCGACTTCGTTCAGGTGCTCGCGCATGCAATCCTCGAGCACGGAAAAGTCGATCCACGAATCCGCCTTCGCCACGCCGATGCGTTCGGCAAAGGAACGAAATCCTTCGGGCGTGTAGCCGCGACGCTGCGCCCCAACCAATGTAGGCATGCGCGGGTCGTCCCAGCCGGTGACGTGCTTCTCCTCGACCAGCTGAAGCAATTTCCGTTTCGACAACACCACGAAGGTCAGGTTCAGGCGCGCGAACTCGACCTGCTGCGGCAGCGGCCGCTGCAGCAACTCCGCCGCCGCCAGCCGCTCGTTGAACCAGTCGTACAGCGGCCGGTGGTCCTGGAACTCCAGCGTGCAAAGCGAATGGGTGATGTTCTCGATCGCGTCGGTCACCCCGTGCGCCCAGTCGTAAGTCGGGTACAGGCACCAGGCGTCGCCGGTGCGGTGGTGGTGCGCGTGGCGGATGCGGTACATCGCCGGGTCGCGCAGGTTGATGTTCGGCGATTCCATGTCGATCTTCGCGCGCAGCACGTGCGTGCCGTCGGCATGCTTGCCGGCCTTCATCTCGCGCAGCAGTGCGAGGTTCTCCGCCGGCGTGCGGCTGCGGTACTTGCTCGCACGCCCGCCTTGCGTCAGCGTGCCGCGGTTGGCGCGCATCTCGTCGGCCGACTGCGAATCGACGTAGGCGTGGCCGCGCCGCACCAGTTCCTCGGCAAAGGCATACAACAGCTCGAAATTGTCCGAGGCGTAATAAAGGTGGTCGCCCCACTCGCAGCCCAGCCACTTCACCGAGGCGACGATGGAATCGACGTACTCCTGCTCTTCCTTCGTCGGGTTGGTGTCGTCGAAGCGCAGGTGGCAGACGCCGCCGTATTCCTTCGCCAGCCCGAAGTTCAGCAGGATCGACTTCGCGTGGCCGAAGTGCAGGTAGCCGTTCGGCTCGGGCGGGAAGCGGGTGCGGATCTTCGCGGGGTCCGGCGCGCCGGCCGCGTGCGCGGACGCCGGCCCCGGCTTGCCGGCCCAGGTGCGGCCCTCGTAGCGCCCGCTGGACAGGTCGGCTTCCACCACCTGCCGGATGAAATTCGAGGTCGAGGCCTCGCCCGGGGCGGGTTTTGCGGAAGCGGGGGATTTTCCAGACATATCAAGGCCGTGCGCGTTCTTCTTCGGGAGCGCGCATTCTACAGGAGGGTCTTCGCTACATCGCCCGGAAGAGCCCTGCGTAGACCCGGCTGACCGCGATCGACTCAGGCCGCCCGCGCAGGCGCAGCGTCACCCGGCCGGCATCGTCGCGGTGCGCGGATTCCACCGCATCCAGGTTGACGACCGCGCCGCGATGCACCTGCCGGAAGCGTTCCGCCGGCAACTGCGCGAGCAACTCCCTGAGCGGCGTGCGGATCAGCGCTTCGCCTTCCGCCGTCACCACCTCGGTGTACTTGTCGCTGGCGCGAAACAGCAGCACCGATTCCACCGGGATCATCTTTACGGTCGCGCCGGCGCCGGCCTGGATGTGGCGCAGCGTCGTTCCCGCGGGCGCCGCGCTCAGCAAGGGCCGCAGCGAGGCGGCGAGCGCATCCAGGCTCGCGGCAGGCGCCGCGAGCCGTTCCTTCAGCCGCGCCGCGGTCTTCGCGAGGCGTTCGACCGAAACCGGCTTCAGCACGTAGTCCGCCGCCGCCTGCTCGAAGGCCTCCACCGCGAACTCCCCGTACGCGGTGACGAACACCAGCAGCGGCGCGCGCGTGCCCTCGGGCCAGCCGTCGGCGAGTTCCTCCGCCACCTCCAGCCCGGTCAGGCCGGGCATGCGGATGTCGAGGAAGGCGATCGCCGGTTTCAGTTCCAGCAGCTTCTCCAGCGCCTCGCTGCCGTTCTTCGCCACGTGCACCACCTCGAGTTCCGGCCAGGCCTCGGCGAGCGCGGTCTTCAGGGCCGCGGCGAGCAGCGGTTCGTCCTCGGCGATCAGGGCGCGCGGCGCGCTCATGCGGTCCCCGGCAGCCGTAGCGTCGCGGTCCAGCCGCCATCGGCATTCGTCCCGGCCTCCAGCCTGGCGCGATCGCCGTAGTGCGCGGCGAGGCGCTCGCGCAGGTTTGCAAGTCCCACCCCCGAGCCCGCGGCCGCCTTGCCGCCGCCCGAGTCCTCCACCGACAGGACGAGGTCGGCGCCGTCGGTGGCGGCGCGCACTGCGATGCGTCCGCCCTCGATGGACGATTCCAGCCCGTGCTTGATGGCGTTCTCCACCAGCGGTTGCAGCAGCATCGGCGGCAGCGTCCTGGACGCAAGGTCCTTCGGCAACACCACCGACCATTGCAGGCGCGGGCCCATGCGGATCGCGAGGATGCCGAGGTAACGCTCGAGCAGGCTGAACTCCTCGCCGAGCGTGGACGCGTCCTTGCGCGCCAGCGCGAGCGAGGCGCGCAGCCAGTCGTTGAGGCTCGCCAGCATGCCGCGCGCCGCGCTTGTGTCGGTGGCGATCAGCGCGTCGAGGTTGGCGAGCGTGTTGAAGAGGAAGTGGGGCTCCACCTGCGCCTGCAACTGGCGCAGCCGGGCTTCGGCGGCGAGCGCCTCGGCGGCGGCCAGCTTGGCGCGCGTCCAGAAGATCATCGTGCCCAGCGTCCCCGCGACCGCGGTGATCATGAGGATGGCGAAGCCGCCGCGCGTGGCGGCGGCCAGCCAGGAATGTCCGAGCAGGGTGGAGGCGAGCGCGGTGCCGACCAGCCAGGCCACCGGCACGGCGAGCGCCAGCGCACCGACCATGCCGAGGAGGCCTGGATAGCGGCCCGGCCAGATGGCGCGCAGCGTGAAGTGGATGATCAGCAGGATCGTGAAGCCGATCGCGTTGCTGTAGACGAAGTTGTCGAGGAACTGGCCCTCGCCGAATCCGGCCGCGGTGAGCAGGACCGCAATCAGCGCGTTCAGCCCGAGGACGATCAGTGCGGCGCGCGGCAAGCCGGTCATGGGGGCACTCAGCGGAGCAGGCCGTCGCGTTGCCGCTTCAGGCGCTCGAATTCGTCGGCCTCGATGCGCCGGCGCAGCGCGGAGGCGGGCTCGGCGAAGAATACCGCAAGGCCGTGGATCGCGAGTCCGAGGCCCCAGCCGGCCGCCGGGAAGATCGCCCAGTGAACGCCGGGTGTGGTCTCGCGCTGCAGCGCGATGAGGAACAGGTTGACGGCGAGGAACACGCTGGCGTGGATGAAGAAGCCCATCTTGCGGCGTGCGCTGCAGCGGGCGCGGCGGGCGAGGATCTCGTCGGAATCGGTCATGTCGGTGTCCAGGGGTCGGTCGAAACGGTTCAAACGAGGCCAATCGCGCCCCAGAGCAGCCCGCCGAGCAGCCGCTCCGGCAGCAGCGCGAAGGCGCCGGCGATGATCAGCGAACCGATGTAGAGCGAGACCATCGATTGCCGGTGGCGGGCGATGCGCCCGGTGGCGGCGCACCAGATCGCGACGGCGAGCACCACCAGCGTGATCACCGACAGGATGTGGATCCATGAGAACGATCCGCTCGAGCGGATCCACCAAGTGCTGCCGGCGGTGACCAGCATAAGCGCCGCCCAGCTGCGCCCGAGCATGCGGTGGACGAAGGTGCCCTTGCGGCGCAGGAACACCAGCGCGCCGAGGCCGAGCGCGAGCACGGCGGCAAGGACGTGGATCAGGATGGCGGGGGTGAAGGTATGGCCCATGGGGATCTCCCGGTGGGGGTTGCGATGGCGCCAGTGTCCGTCCCGGCCGGGGCGGTTTCGAGCGGATTGCGACGAACCGCGGGATCCGGGGGGTGAACTGCAGGCCTGCGGCGCGAACCGCCCTTTGACGGAACGCTGTCCGCCCCGTACTTTGGCGCCATGCACGACCTCCTGATCCGCGGCGCCTCCCTGATCGACGGCACGGGCGCGCCGGCGAAGACCGCAGACCTTGCCGTCACCGACGGACGCATCGCCGCCATCGGCAGCATCACCGGGGCGGCAAAGCGCACCGTGGATGCCGACGGCCTCGCGCTCGCCCCCGGCATCATCGACATCCACACGCACTACGACGCGCAGGTCACCTGGGATCCGACGCTGTCGCCGTCGCCGGCGCTCGGCGTCACCACCGCGGTGCTCGGCAACTGCGGCTTCGGCATCGCGCCGTGCCCGGCTTCGCAGCGCCAGACGGTGGTGCGGAATCTTTCCGTGGTCGAGGGCATGGACCTCGACGCGCTGCTGAAGGGCACGCGCTGGGACTTCGAGACCTTTCCCGAATACATGGCGATGCTGCGCCGCGCGCAACCGTACGCGAATGTCGCCGTGCTGGCGCAGCATTCGACCATCCGCAGCGCGGTGATGGGCGAGGCCGCCTCGACGCGCGCCGAGGCCACGGCGGAGGAACTCGCGCAGATGCGCGCGCAGGTGCGCACCGCGATGGACGCGGGCGCGATCGGTTTCGCCTCGTCGTTTTCGCCGAACCACGGCGGCTGGGCCGGGCGGCCGATGCCCTCGACCATTGCGCCGGAATCGGAACTGCGCGCGCTCGCCGGCACGCTCGGCGACCTCGGTCGGGGCATCTTCGTCATGGCCACCGGCTCGCGCGCCTCGCCCGAGGTCATGGAGTCGATCGCCGCCGACACCGGCCGGCCGGCCTTCATGGTGACGGTGCTCACCATGCACAACGCCGCCGACCCCGGCAAGGCGATCACCTACTACGAGCGCTGCGCCGAGGCGCGCGCGCGCGGGCACGAGGTCTACATCCACACCACCTGCCAGCCGCTGTCGTTCGACTTCACGCTCGGCGACCCGTACCTGCTGCTGTCGCACGACGCCTTCAACCGCGTCACCGCTGCCGACAAGTCGGAATGGACGAAGATCTACCGCGACCCCGCCTTCCGCGCGCGCTTTCGCGAAAACCTGAAGAACCCGAAGCCGGGGATCCTGTTCTACGGCGACTGGTCGAAGATGGAACTCGAGGGCGTGCCGCTCACCGAGATCGCGCTGCGCGAACAGCGCGACCCGCTGGATGTGTTTTTCGACCTGCCCCTGGACCAGTCGCTGGTGGCGAAGCTGTTCCAGAACGACGATGCCGCGGTTGCGCCGCTGCTCAAGCACGAGCAGGGCGTGGTGGCATTGTCGGACGCCGGCGCCCACCTCATCTACTTCTGCGACGCCGGCTTCGGCCTGCACTTCCTGCAGCACTGGGTGCGCGAACTCGGCACCTTCACGCTGGAAGAGGGCGTGCGCCGCCTCACCGGCGACCCGGCGGCGAAGTACCGCATCCCGGGGCGCGGGCGGCTGGCCGAAGGGATGGCCGCCGACCTGCTGTTGTTTGATCCCGCGAAGGTCGGCATCTCGAAACTGGAGCGGGTGCGCGACTTGCCCGGCGGCGGCAGCCGCATGATCCGCCACGCGGAAGGGGTGGCCGGCACCTGGGTGAACGGCGTGCAGGTGTTCGACGGCAAGGCCATGCTCTCGCTCGAAGCCGGGCCGGGGCAGGTGCTCGACCGCTTCGACGCCTGAGGGGAAAGCCCGGCATGGAACTGAAGATCCGCCGCACGCAGGTCATCGTCGAGGAACGCCGCGAGGAAGCCGAGCGCCGCGCCGACATGCCGATGCGCAAGGTCGCCGCGGTGGCGGTGATCGAGAACCCGCTCGCCGGGCGCTACGTCGAGGACCTCGCGCCGCTGGTGACCGGCAGCGCCGCGCTCGGCCAGTTGCTCGGCGAACTGGCGCTCGAGGGGCTTGCGCCCTACAAGCCCGAGGGGGTGGGCAAGGGCGCGCTGGTGGGGCTCGCGGGCGAACAGGAACACGCGAATGCGCTGCTCACCAACATCTTCGCCGAACCGCTGCGCGCGCTGATCGGCGGCAAGGCGTGGATCTCCTCGATGACCAAGGTGGCGGGGCCGGGAACGCTCATCGACATCCCGATGAACTGCAAGGACGCGCTCTACGTTCGCTCGCACTACGACGGCATGAGCCTCGCGCTGCCCGACACCCCGCAGGCCGACGAGATCGCGGTGATCCTGGTTTTCGCCAACCGCGGACGGCTGAACGCGCGCGTCGGCGGGCTCGCGCACCAGGACCTGAAGGGCGTGGACGGGCTGGTTTAGGCGGTCGCCGGCGTCCGGCGCAGGTTCAGGCCCCCGGCGTCGCCCCCAGCAGCATCGCGTTCACCCTGCGCACGAAGGCCGCCGGGTCGTCCAGCTTGCCGCCCTCGGCCAGCATCGCCTGTTCGAGCAGCAGCATCGACCAGTCGGCGAGTTGGGGATCCTCCGGCTTCAGGCGCGCCACCAGCGGGTGGCCGGGGTTGAGTTCCAGGATCGGCTGCGAGGCCGGGGCCGCCTGTCCGGCGGCCTTCAGCAGGCGTTGCAGGTGGCCGCTCATCTCGTGCGCCTCAGCGACCAGGCAGGCGGGCGAGTCGGTAAGCCGGAAGGTGACGCGCACCTCCTTCACTTTCTCGCCGAGCGCCTCCTTCACCTTGCCGACGAGGTCCTTGAACTCCTCCGCGGTCTTCTCCTGGGCCTCCTTCTCGGTGGCGTCGGCCAGCGCGCCGAGGTCGAGGTCGCCCTTGGCCACCGATTCGAGCGCCTTGCCCTCGAACTCCGTGAGGAAGCTCACCATCCATTCGTCGACCCGTTCCGAGAGCAGCAGCACCTCGATGCCCTTCTTGCGGAAGATCTCCAGGTGCGGGCTGCTCTTCGCCGCATCGTGGGTGTCGGCGGTGACGTAGTAGATCGCCGTCTGGCCGTCCTTCATGCGGCCGATGTACTCGGCGAGCGACACCACTTGCCCCGCGGCGTCGTCGTGCGTCGAGGCGAAGCGCAGCAGCTTGGCGATGCGCTCGCGGTTGCCCCCGTCTTCGCCGATGCCTTCCTTGAGCACCTGGCCGAAGGCCTTCCAGAACGTCGTGAACCTGTCCTTGTCGTTCTCCGCGAGGTCCTCGATCATCGACAGCACGCGCTTCGCGCTGCCCTCGCGGATCGCCTTCACGTCGCGCGATTCCTGCAGCATCTCGCGCGAGACGTTGAGCGGCAGGTCGTTGGAATCGATCACGCCGCGCACGAAGCGCAGGTAGGCGGGCAGCAGCTGCTCGGCGTCCTCCATGATGAAGACGCGGCGCACGTAGAGCCGCAGGCCGCGGCGCTGCTGGCGGTCCCACAGGTCGAAGGGCGCGCGCTCCGGGATGTAGAGTAGCTGCACGTACTCGCTGCGTCCCTCGACGCGGTTGTGGGTCCAGGCGAGCGGCTCGCCGAAGTCGTGCGAGACGTGCTTGTAGAAGGCCTTGTACTGTTCTTCCGTGATCTCCGACTTCGGCCGCGACCACAGGGCCGAGGCCTGGTTCACGGTCTCGAGCTCGTCGGAGAGCTTCATCTCGCCCGCGTCCTTGTCCCAGGCTTCCTTCTGCATGCGGATCGGCAGCGAGATGTGGTCCGAGTAGCGGGTGATGATGCTGCGCAGCCGCGCGCCGGAAAGGAACTCGTCCTCCTCCGGGCGCAGGTGCAGGATGACGTCGGTGCCGCACTCGGTGCGCTCGGCCGGCTCGATGGTGAACTCGCCGTTGCCGTCGCTTTCCCAGCGCACCGCCGCCTCGGCCGGCTGGCCGGCGCGCCGCGTGACCACGGTGACGCGGTCGGCGACGATGAAGGAGGCGTAGAAGCCGACGCCGAACTGGCCGATCAGCTGGGCGTCCTTCTGCTGGTCCCCGGTGAGGCGCGAGAAGAACTCGCGGGTGCCCGAGCGGGCGATGGTGCCGAGGTGCTCGATGGCCTCCTCGCGCGTCATGCCGATGCCGGTGTCCGACACGGTGACCGTGCGGGCCGCCTTGTCGAAGCCGATGCGAAGGGCCGGCTCCGGGTGCCCCTCGAGCAGGGCCGGGGTGGCAATGGCCTCGAAGCGCAGCTTGTCGCAGGCGTCGGACGCGTTGCTGACCAGCTCGCGCAGGAAGATTTCCTTGTTGCTGTAGAGCGAATGGATCATCAGGTGAAGCAGTTGCTTCACTTCCGCCTGGAATCCGAGGGTTTCCTTGGGTGCGCCCATCTGCGTGTCTCCCTGTCGTACGTGTGTGGCGGGCCGGATATGGGGGCGGCCGCCGGGCGTTTCAAGTCCCGCGCTTGGAAGCGCCCCCGGGGGGCGGTAGAGTGGGCGCATGGCAGATTTCGAAATACGCAAGGTCGCCGGGGCGCTCGGCGCGGAAGTCCTCGGCATCGACCTCGGGCAGGCGCACCCGCCGGAGACCGTCCGCGCGCTGCGCGCGGCCTGGCTCGAGCACGGGGTCCTGTTCTTCCGCGACCAGATGCTGGACGCGGAGCGCTACATGGCCTTTGCCCGCAGCTTTGGCACGCCGATCGAGTATCCCTTCGTCAAGGGCATCGAGGGCTACCCGAAGATCATCGAGGTGAAGAAACTCGAGCACGAGAAGCAGAACTTCGGCGGCATCTGGCACAGCGATACCGCGTACCTCGAGCGTCCGCCGATGGCCTCGATGCTGCTCGCGCGCGAGCTGCCGCCGGTGGGCGGCGACACGCTGTTCGCGAACATGTATCTGGCCTGGGAGACGCTCTCCGAGGGCATGCGCAGGATGCTCGAGGGCCTGCGCGCCGTGAACACCTCATCGCGCGCCGACGTCACGCGCACGCGCGAGGACCGCATTTCGACCGACGGGCGCAGCGAAGCGAAGAAGGAATACGTCGCCGAGCACCCGGTGGCGCGCACTCACCCGGAGACCGGGCGCAAGGCGCTGTACGTGAACATCGCGCACACCGAGCGCTTCGTCGGCATGACCTCCGAGGAAAGCGCGCCGCTGCTCGAGTACCTCTGCCGCCACCAGGTGCGCCCCGAGTTCACCTGCCGCTTCGCCTGGCGCCCGGGTTCGCTGGCGCTGTGGGACAACCGCTGCACCCAGCACAACCCGGTCAACGACTACCACGGCTACCGCCGCCTGATGCACCGCATCACCCTCGAGGGCGACGTTCCGGCCTGAGAAAAGGGGTCAGACCCCTTTTCCGCTGAGGCCCGAGCCAAAAAAAGGGGTCAGACCCCTTTTCCAGAAGGCCAGGCGCCCGTCTTGAGTTGCCGTCCCGGAAAAGGGGTCTGACCCCTTTTTTATCCGCCGCCGTCGCAGGAAAAGGAGTCAGACCCCTTTTTGCTACTTCCAGAGGTCGACGTGCTGGCCGCGTTCGCGCAGGTGTTCGGTGCGCGCCTGGAGGAAGCGCTGGAAGGAGGGTTCCTTGGCGTAGGCGCCGCTCGAGACGTAGGCGAAGGCGCCGGCGAGGTGGAAGGGCCGCACGTAGGCCTCGATGCGGAAGGCCTCGCGACCGTTGGTATCGAAGAAGACGATGGTCGGGGTGTAGGCCACCTTGAGCGTGCGCGCCCAGGCGTCGGCCATGACGGTCTTGCCGACAGGCGGGGTCACCGGCACCGCGGCGCCGACGTGCAGGCGCACCACGTCGAACTTCACCACTTCGGCCAGCACCTCGCTGCGGCGAAAGCCTTCTCTGTGCATCTCGTCGCAGCCGCTGCAGAAGTTGGTCTCGAACAGCACCGCGAGCGGCCTGCCGCCGGGCTTGCGCCGCAGGTCGTGCGGCAGGCCGATGAAGAAGGGCTGGTCGTGCAGGCGCTCGCTGGCGGACTCCTTGACCGCGGTCTTCATGTACTCGGCGAAGGGCTGCTTCGTTTCCATGCGGCCGCCGACCCAGTCGAGCGCGGCATCGAGCCGGTGCGGCGGGTAGTAGCCGTTCAGGCGCAGCACCACGCTGCCCTTCTCGTCGAGGAAGATGAGCGTGGGGGTGAACTGCACCTTCATGTGGCGCGCGAGGTCCTTCTCGCGCATCGGCTTGCCCTCGAGCGTGGTGACTTCGCGATCGCCCCAGATGTTGAGCGCGATGGCCACCACGTGGCGCCGCGTCTTCTCGACCAGCTTCGGGTCGCGGAAGTTCGTCTGCATCAGCGCGCTGCAATAGGGGCAGCCGTCCTGCCCGAAGTACAGCATCACGCGCTTGCCCTGTTTCGCGGCATCGCGCACGTCCTCGCGCAGGTCGAGGAAGGTCTCGGTGAACCAGTGGGGGATCTCGATGGCGTGCGGGCTCGCGACCTGCGCCGGCGCGGCGAGGGCGGCGAGCGCAAGCGTCAGGGCGAGCAGGGCGCGCAGCATGCCCTGAGTATAGTAGGGCCCGACACCCGAGACCATGCTGCGCCTGCTCGTCCTGCTGAACGCCCGCTTTGCGCACCAGCGCGGGCGAACGCTGCTCTCCATGGCGGGGATCGCGCTCGGCGTCGCGCTGGGCTTCGGCGTGCACCTGGTGAACCGCGCCGCCGTGGAGGAACTGGCCGCTGCGGTGCGCGCGGTGGCGGGCGAGGCCGACCTCGAGGTGCGCGGCGGGCGCGGCGGATTCGACGAGACGGTGTTTGCCGCGGTCGCGCGGCTTGAGGGGGTGGCCGTGGCGAGCCCGGGGCTCGACCTGTCGGCCGGCCTTGCCGGGCGCGGGACCGGCGCGGACCGCCGGGGGCCGGCGGCAATCCGCCTCCTCGGGCTGGACGTGCTGCGTGCCGGACTGATCCAGCCCACCCTGTTCGGCGCCGACCCGGCCCTGCGACTCGCGCTGCTGTCGCCGGACACGGTGCTGCTTTCGGCCGGCGCCGCTGCGGCCCTCGGCCTCGGCAAGGACGACCGGCTTGCGCTGGCGGTCGGGCTTGAGCGACTCGACCTGAAGGTGGCGGGGGTGCTGCCGGAAGGCGCGCTGCCCGGCGTTGCCGCGCTGACCGACATCGCCACGGCGCAATGGCGGCTGGACCGGCTCGGCCTGCTGAACCGGATCGACCTGCGCCTCGCCCCCGGCGCGAGCGTCGCCGCGGTGCGCGCGCGGATCGCGCCGCTGCTGCCCCCCGGCGTGGCGGTGCGCGCCCCGGAGGAGGCGACGCGGGCGAGCGCTGATCCTTCGCGCGCCTACCGCGTGAACCTGAACGTGCTCGCGCTGGTGGCGCTTTTTACCGGCGGGTTCCTGGTGTTCTCCGCGCAATCCCTCGAGATGACCCGCCGCCGCGGCGAGCACGCCTTGTTGCGCGCGCTCGGGCTCGAACGCGCCGGCCTGCGCCGGCTGGTGCTGCTGGAGGCGGGGGCGCTTGGCGTCGCGGGGAGCGTCGCGGGCCTCGTGCTCGGCTACTGGCTCGCGCAACTCGCGGTGCGGGTGTCCGGCGCCGACCTTGGCGCCGGGATGTTTCGCGGCCTCGCGCCACAGGTGCCGTTTCCGCCGCTCGCCGCGCTTGGCTATGCCGCGCTCGGCACGGCGGTGGCGCTTGCCGGCGCGTTGCTGCCGGCGCTGGATGCCGCGGCGCGTCCGGCGGCGCGCGCGCTGAAGGCGGGCGACGAGCAGACGCTGTTCGCGCGCAGCGCGCGGCTCTGGCCCGGCCTGCTCCTGCTCGCGGTCGGCACGGCCAGCGCCTTCGCCGGCCCGGTCGGTGGGGTGCCGCTGTTCGGCTACCTGTCGATCGCCTGCCTGCTGACCGGCGCCATCGCGCTGATGCCGGCCCTGCTGCAGTCGCGCGTCGCGCTGCGCCTGCAGCCGCGCCACCCGGTGCTGTCGCTGGCGGCGGCGCAACTGCGCGGCGCCCCGGGCCAGGCGATGATCAGCCTCGCGGCCATCGTCACCAGCTTCGCGCTGATGGCGGCGATGGCGATCATGGTGGCCTCGTTCCGGCAGTCGGTGGATGACTGGCTGACCGAGGTGCTGCCGGCGGATCTGTATTTCCGCAGCTCGCACGCGGGCGAGACCGCGTTCCTCGACCCGGCCTTCGAGCGCGCGGTGCGTGCATTGCCCGGGCTCGAGCGGGTCGAGTTCCTGCGCAGCGCGCGCGTGCGCGTCGACCCGCAACGCGACGCGGTGTCGCTGATCGCGCGCGACAGCGGGCCGGAGGGGCCGCGCCTGCCGCGGGTGGGGGTCGACGCGCCGCGCGAGGCGGGCGATCCGCCGCCGGTGTGGGTGAGCGAGGCGATCGCGGACCTGCAGCACTGGAGACCGGGCGCGCGCGTCTCGATTCCGCTCGGCGGCACGCTGCGCGAGGTGATGGTCGCCGGCGTGTGGCGCGACTACGCGCGCCAGCACGGCGCGCTGGTGATGCGTCGCGACGACTACATCGCGATGACCGGCGACACGCGCTCGAACGATGCGGCGCTCTGGCTTGCGCCGGGGACGCCGCCGGCGCAGGTGATGCAGGCGCTGCGCGATCTGCCCGGCGGCGCGCAGCTCGAGATCGCCGACCCGGGCGAAATCCGCGTGCTGTCGCTTTCGGTCTTCGACCGCAGCTTCGCCGTCACCTACGCGATCGAGGCAGTCGCGGTGCTGGTCGGCCTGTTCGGCCTGTCCTCGAGCCTCGGCGCGGTGGTGCTCGCGCGCCGGCGCGAGTTCGGCGTGCTGCGCCACCTCGGCATGACGCGGCGCCAGGTCGGTGCGATGCTCGCCACCGAGGGCGTGCTGCTCGCCGCGCTCGGCGCCGCCGTGGGACTGGCGGTCGGCGGCGCGATCAGCCTGGTGCTGATCCACGTGGTCAACCGGCAGTCCTTCCACTGGAGCATGGACCTGCACCCGCCCTGGGGCGTGCTGGCGGGGTTTTCGCTCGCGCTGGTCGCGCTGTCCGCGCTCACCGCGTGGTGGTCGGGGCGCGAAGCCACCGGGCAGGGGCCGGTGGCGGCGGTGAAGGAAGACTGGTAGGGCGGCTCAGGGCTTCGCGTCGGCGGACGGCGGCGCCGGGAACTCGGAAAAAAGCTCGCGCGAAGCCGCGGCTTTCCAGACCGCGAGCGCCACCGCGACGTCGATCAGCGCGCCAAGCACCAGCAGGTTGTCCGGCATGGGCTTCCAGTGCGCGACGTGCGCGAGGTGCCAGCCGACCCAGCCGATGTTGATGGCGGCGGTCAGCGCGATGAGTTCGCGGCCGCGATGCCAGACGGCGCGCAGGAAGGGGCCGCACTGCGGATCCCGGTTCATCGCCGCGTAGGCGAGCAGCAGCACCGGCGCTTCCATCGCAAGGTGGAACCACGGGATCCCGTCGCTGCCAAGCAGGCGCGCGGCGTCGGGCGTGCGGCGCACGCTGGCGGCGGCGGCCAGCGACAGGATCCAGTACCGCGCTTCCCAGGCCACGGCGAGGAAGAACCAGCCGGGCATGCGGACGACGCCATAGCGGTTGTACTTGGTGAACAGGTCGGTCATGCGCTGGCGCGGGCTTGGGGACGATCGCCCAGAGGGTACCCGCTCCGGGCGTCCGCGCGCAAAGCCGTCCGGCGATCCCTGCTAGCCTCTTGTCATGAGACGTCGCGCGTTCTTCGGCATGGCGGCCGCGTTGCTCGCACCGCGGCTGGCGGCGGCGCCGGCCGGCATCCCGCAGGTGCTGCCGCGCGCGCTCGTGTTTCCGCGCGATCACGGCGCCCATCCGCAATACCGCATCGAATGGTGGTACCTCACCGGCTGGCTGCGGGACGAACGCGCGGCGCCGCTCGGCTTCCAGGTGACCTTCTTTCGCACCCGCAACCCGGCCGAGGATGCGAATCCCAGCCGCTTCGCGCTGCGCCAGGTCCTGTTCGCGCATGCGGCGATGAGCGATCCGGCGCACGGCCGCCTGCTGCACGACGCGCGCAGCGCGCGCACGGCGCTCGGGCTGGCCGGGGCCGACACCGACACGACGCGGGTCTGGATCGACGACTGGCGCCTCGCGCTCGAGGGCCGCAGCTACCGGACGCGGGTCGCGGCGCGCGATTTCGATCTCGACCTGGAATGCGAGGCTGTGCAATCCCCCCTCCTGCAGGGCGAGGCCGGGCTGAGCCGCAAGGGGCGGCGCCCGCAGGAGGCGAGCCACTACTACAGCCGGCCGCAGTTGACCGTGCGCGGGCTGGCCGGCGGCCGGCGCGTGACCGGCAGCGCCTGGCTGGACCACGAATGGTCGCAGGCCTACCTCGCGCCCGAGGCCGCGGGCTGGGACTGGATCGGCATCAACCTCGAGGATGGCGGCGCGCTGATGGCCTTCGTCATGCGCGCGCGCGACGGCGGCGTTCACTACGCCGGTGCCACGGTGCGCGCCGCCGACGGCAGCGTCCGCAGCCACGGGCCGGAGGCGGTGAAGTTCGACGCGCTGCGCCGCTGGCGCTCGCCGCGCACCGGCGTGGACTACCCGGTGGCGATGCGGGTCTCGGTTGGCACGCAGCGCTGGGTGCTCGAGCCGCTGATGGACGACCAGGAACTCGATTCGCGCTCGAGCACCGGGACGATCTACTGGGAGGGCGCGGTGCGCGCGCGCGCCGAAGGCGGCGCGCCCGCTGGGCGCGGCTACCTCGAACTCACGGGCTACTGGAAGCCGATGCGGCTTTGATCAGGTCGGCGGCCTTCTCGCCGATCATGAGGGTGGGGGCGTTGGTGTTGCCGCCGATCAGCGTCGGCATGATCGAGGCATCGACGATGCGCAGCCGCTCGATGCCGTGCACGCGCAGCTGCGGGTCGACCACGGCGAGCGGGTCGGTGCCCATGCGGCAGCTGCCCACTGGGTGGTAGACGGTGTCGCTGCGCGCGCGCAGCACGGCGCGGATCTCGTCATCGGTGCGCACGTTCGCGGTGAACAGGTCCTTGACGCAGAGGCGGGCGAGCGACGGCGCCTCGAGCAGGCGGCGCGACACCTTGAAGACCTCGACCATCTTCTCGAGGTCGTCCGGATCGTCGTAGAACTTCGGGTCGATCAGCGGCGCGTCCATCGGGTCCGGCGTGGCGAGGCTGACCGTGCCGCGGCTTCGGGGACGCAACAGGCAGGCGTGCAGCGACAGGCCGTGGCTGAAGTGGCGCTTGCGCGCATGGTCTTCGAGCATGCCGATGACGAAATGCAGCTGCAGGTCCGGCGCCGGTGCGTCGGGCGACAGGCGCAGGAAGCCGCCGCATTCCGCGTGGTTGGTGGTCATCAGTCCGCGCCGCTCGCGCCGGTAGCGCAGGCCCTCACGGGCGATGCGCGCCACGCCCTTTGCGGTGAGTCCGATGGCGTCCGGGTGCGAGACGTACCAGCCGAAGACAAAATCGATGTGGTCCTGCAGGTTGCGCCCGACCCCGGGCAGGGCGTGCGCCACCGGCAGGCCGACGCGCGCGAGCGCCTCGGGGTCGCCGATGCCGGAGAGCATCAGCAGTTGCGGGGTCTGGAAGGCGCCGCCGGCGAGGATCACCTCGCGTCGCGCGCGCAGCACCTCGCGTCGCCCGCCGCGCTGCACCTCGACGCCGACGGCGCGCGTTCCCTCGAGCAGCACGCGCAAGGCACGGGTTTCGGTCATCAGGTGCAGGTTCGCGCGCGTGCCGAGGTGCGGCAGCACGTAGGCGCGCGCGGCGCTGCAGCGCTCGCCGTTCACCTGTGTCACCTGGTAGGCGCCGAGGCCTTCCTGCCCCGCGCCGTTGAAATCCGCGTTCTTCGGGAAGCCGGCTTCGGCGACCGCGCGCTCGAACACCTGTCGCAGCGCATCGTCGGAGCGCAGGTCGGCGACGTTCAGCGGGCCGCCGGTGCCGTGGAAGGCATCCGGCCCGCGCTCGTTGTGCTCGCTGCGCTTGAAAAGCGGCAACACCTCGTCCCAGGACCAGCCGGTGTTGCCGAGCGCCGCCCAGTGGTCGTAGTCGGAGGGATGGCCGCGGACGTACACCATGGCGTTCATCGCGGAGGACCCGCCGAGCGCCCTGCCGCGCGGCTGGTAGCCGCGGCGTCCGTCCAGCCCGGGTTGCGGCACGGTCTCCAAGGCCCAGTTGTTGAGTTTCGTCGGCAGCATGGCGGCGACGAGGAAGGGCGTGGTGACCACCATGCCGTCGCCGCGGCCGCCGGCCTCGACCAGCGCCACCGAGACCGAGGGATCTTCCGAGAGCCTGCCCGCCACCGCGCAGCCGCCGGAACCGCCGCCGATGATGAGGTAGTCGTATTCGCTTGCCATGAAGGATTCTCCGGTCGGGTCAGGCCGCGGAACGACGTCGCAGCGTGGCGAGCGCGACGCCGGCGAGGATCAGTGCGATGCCGGCGAAATGATACGGCTGCGGGTACTCGCCGAGGAAGATCGCCGAGAGGCCGATGCCGAAGGCCGGCATCAGGTGCATGGTGGCGCCGGCCCGCGCTGCGCCGAGACGCTTCACGACGTAGCTCCAGCCCGCGTAGGCGAGCAGCAGCGAGCCAATGGCGGAGTATGCGATCCCGGCATAGCCGGCGGGCGCGAGCCTGAGCGGCGCGCCCGCCGCGAGTTCCCAGGCCACCCAGGGCGCCATCCAGGCGACGCCGAGCGCGCACACCAGGGTGATGAACTCGGCCGTGTCCAGCGCATCGCGCCGCAGGCGCAGGCACACGGTGTAGGCGCCCCACATCGCCATCGAGGCGATCGCCAGCAGGTCGCCGACGTTGAACTGCAGCGCCAGCAGCGCGGCCGGGTGGCCGCCGGTGGCGACGACCGAGATGCCGGCGAAGGACACGCCGACGCCGAGCCATTGCGCGGCGCGGATGCGCTCGCCGAGCACCGGCGCGGAGAGCAGCAGGATGAACACCGGCGAGGTCGACAGGTAGAGCATCCCGCTGGTGGCGGTGGTGTAGTGCAGGCCGAGCCATTGCAGCGCGAGGTGCAGGCCGCCGCCGGTGAAGCCGAGCGTGGCGAGCACCTGCCAGTCGCGCGCGCCGAGTCGCGGCAGCTTGCCCCGCAGCGCGCGCCAGGTGAAGGGGGCGAGCACCGCGAGCACGATCAGCAATCGCCCCAGCGTGGCGATGCCGGGCGCGACGTCGTCGCGCACCGCGCGCGCCACGATCCAGTTGCCCGACCACAGCAACAGCGTGACGAAGAGGATGGCCCAGGCTGCGAGTCGCATGCCGGCGGCACTATAGCGCGTGCTATCCTCGATTCGACTTGCCATGCCGACGCTGACCGCTGCGGGCCGCACGCTTGCCTACGAATGGATCGCCGCGAACGCAGGCGCGAGCGCGCGCGACGCCGCCGCGGCACCGGTGCTGGTGTTCCTGCACGAAGGTCTCGGTTCGATCGCGCAGTGGCGGGATTTTCCGGCGCGCCTGGCGCGGGCGACCGGCTGCAACGCGCTGGTCTACGACCGTTACGGTTACGGGCAGTCGGACGTCCTGGTCGAGCCGCGCCGCAGCGTGCGCTTCATGCACGAAGAGGCGCTCGAGGCGCTGCCTGAGGTGCTCGCCGCGCGCGGCATCGCCTCGCCCCTGCTGGTTGGTCACTCCGACGGCGCTTCGATCGCGCTGATCCACGCCGGTGCGGGCCACGCGGTGCGCGGGGTCGCGGTGCTTGCGCCGCACGTGTTCGTCGAGGACGGCGGGCTGCGCAGCATCGAGGACACCGCGGCGCAATTCGAAACAGGGGGCCTGCGCGAGGGCCTCGCCCGGTATCATCGCGACCCGGTGCGGACCTTCCGCATGTGGGCCGACGTCTGGCTCGATCCGGCGTTCCGGCGCTGGAACATCGAGGAATACCTGCCGGGCATCCGCTGCCCGGTGATGGGCATTCAGGGCGAGGACGACGTGTACGGAACCAGCGCGCATCTCGGGGCGATCGAGAAGCAGGTGAGCGGACCCTGCGAACAGGTCTGGCTGGCCCGTTGCGGCCACAGCCCGTTTCGCGACCAGCCCGAGGCGACGCTGGCGGCGCTGACGCGTTTCGTGCGCGGCGTGATCGGGCCGTGAACGCAATCGTGGATCGCGCATGAGCGCAATCGTGGATCGCGCATGAGCGCGATGGCCCCCGACCTGCGGCAGGACGTCAAGGTGATCGGGCTGGTGGGCGTGGCCCACGGCCTGTCGCACTTCTACCAGCTGGTGATCGCGGTGATGTTCCCGCTGATCAAGGACGACCTCGGCGTGAGCTACGCGGCGCTCGGCGCTGCGACCGCGCTGTTCTACACCATGTCCGGCATCTTCCAGACGCTCGCCGGCTTCGCCGTCGACCGCTTCGGCGCGCGCCGCGTGCTGCTCGGCGGCCTCGCGCTGTGCTCGGCCGGCGTGTTCCTCGCCGGCATGGCGCAGAGCTACACCGCACTGGTGGTGGCATCGGTCGTCGCCGGCATCGGCAACAGCGTGTTCCATCCGGCCGACTTCGCGATCCTGAACGCGCGCGTGGCGCCGCGCCGGCTCGGTTATGCGTTCAGCTTCCACGGCATCGGCGGGACGCTCGGCTGGGCGCTTGCGCCGCTCTTCAGCTTCAGCCTTTCGGCCCTGTGGGGCTGGCACGTGACGCTGGTCATCGCCTCGCTGCTCGGCCTGGTGATGATCGTGCTGATCGCGACCGACGGCGGCGCGCTGGAGGCGATCGAACGCCGGCCGGCGGGCGCGCTGCCCGACGGCGGCCTGCGCGCCGACATGCGCGTGCTGGCCGCCACGCCGGTGCTGTTGTGCTTCGGGTATTTCCTGCTGCTCGCGGGGGCGCTGATCGGCGTGCAGAACTTCGGCGTCTCGGCGATGGTGGCCTTCTACGGCACGCCGGTTGCGGTCGCCTCCGCGGCGCTGACCGCCTTCCTGCTCGGCACCGCGACCGGCATCCTGGTCGGCGGCTGGGCCGCCGGGCGCACGCAGCGCCACGACCTGGTGGCCGCCGGCGGCATGCTGACGGCCGGGCTGCTGATCCTGGTGCTGGCGAGCGGCGTGCTCGCGGCCTGGATGCTGGCGCCGCTGCTGGCGGCCGCGGGCTTCTTCACCGGATTGACGAATCCCTCGCGCGACCTGCTGGTGCGCGGCGCCACGCCGCCGGGCTCGAGCGGCAAGGTCTACGGCTTCGTCTACTCGGGCCTCGACCTGGGGTCGATGCTCACGCCGGTGGCCTTCGGCTGGCTGCTCGATCGCCACCTGGCAGCCGGCGTGTTCTACGGCGTGTGCGCGATGCTGCTCCTGACCATCGTCACCGTGTTCCAGCTCGGCGCGCGCCGAGCCGTGGCGGCCGCCGCCTAGCTTTCGCGGCTGCGATTGTTCAGCTCGGCGAGGCGCTTGATCAGCCCGTCGATGCCGCCGTTGCGCACGATGCTGTCGAACTGGCTGCGATAGGTGATCACCAGGCTGACGCCTTCGACGGAGATGTCGTAGATCTTCCAGCCTGCGGTGCCGCGGCGCATGGCGTAGTCGACCGACACCGGCGCGCGCCCGGGACTGATGAAACTGTTGCGCACCGTGACATCGGTGTCGGTGGGCGCCATGCGCACCGGCTGCACCCGCATGGTCTGGCCCTGGTAGGTGCCGATGGAGTTCGCGTAGGTGCGTACCAGCAGGGTGCGGAACTCGTCCACCAGGCGGGTGCGCTGCGGCGGCGTGGCGCTGTTCCAGCCGCGGCCGAGCGCGAGGCGCGTGGCCTGCTCGAAGTCGACGTGCGGCAGGATCTTCTTCTCGGCGAGGTCGAGCGCCTTGGCGCGGTCGCCGGCCTGCAGGTCCTTGTCGCTCAGGATGGCCGCGAGCACGTCGTCGGTGATGGTGCGCACCAGCACTTCGGGCGAGAGTGTTGCAGGGGAGGCCGATGCGGGCGCCTTCGCGGGCGCAGGCGTCGCGGCCTGCGCATGCGCGAGCGCGCCTGCGCACAGGCCGGCAACGAGAAGGATGAATCGGGTCAAGGTACGCATGGTTCTTGAGACCTCCGCGGGGACACGAGGTTCCCGCGCCATGCGAGGCGAGGCGAGGGGCTCAGTCCCGGTAGTTGATGCCGCGACGCTCCAGCATGCGCAGCAGGGCCGGCCAGTCCTTCCTGCTGGATGGCCGGTCGGGGCGGGAAAACTGCTCGGCCGCAGTGGCCGCCGCCTGCCGGGACATCTGTATGACGTTGTCCATGCCGCCGGCGAGCGCGTCAATCTGGATCTGACACGCGCAGTCGAGATAATACATGATTTCAAAGGCTTCCCGCACGGTGTCGCCCAGCGCGAGCAGGCCGTGGTTGCGCAGGATCATCGACTTCGAGGTCGGTCCGAGGTCGCGCGCGAGGCGGGTGCGCTCGTCCAGGTCGAGCGCGATGCCCTCGTAGTCGTGGTAGGTCACGTCGGCCTGCACCCGCATGGCGTGCTGGCTGATCGGCAGCAGGCCGCACTTCATCGCCGACACCGCCACCCCGGCGCGGGTGTGGGTGTGGATCACGCAGTTGATCTCCGGCCGCGCCTCGTGCACGCAGCCGTGGATCACGAAGCCGGCCTCGTTGTAGCCCATGCCGCTCGGGTCGTCGATCACCTTGCCATGGTGGTCGATGCGCACCAGGTTCGACGCGGTGATCTCGTCGAACATCAGGCCGTAGGCGTTGATGAGGAAATCGTCGGTCCCCGGGACGCGCGCCGAGAAATGCGTGTAGATCTGGTCGGTCCAGCGGTACAGGGCGGCCAGCTGGTAGGCGGCGGCGAGGTCGACGCGCATCTGCCATTCGTCCTTGCCGACGCGATCGCGTACCGAGGGCGTCTTGACGGTCTTGAGCTTGGCGGGCATGGCGGTCTCCTGGGGGAAGGCGGGGCGTGCCTGATTGTAGCGGGGCGGCGGGAGCCGCTCAGGCCGCGGCGGCGAATCGGCCTTCGACGGCGGCGAGGGCGTCCAGCAGCAGCGCGGGATCGTTCTGCGCGAGGCGTGCCGGGTCCGACAGCATGCGGCGCCACAGGCGCGCGCGCGGCGCGCCGTGGAACAGGCCGAGCATGTGGCGGGCCATGGCGCGCAGCGGCACGCCGTGCCGGGCCTGCTCGGCCGCATACCGGACCATCGCGTGCACCACGTCGGCGCGCGTGTGCGCGGGCGCCGCGGCGCCGGCGAGGCGGGCGTCCAGTCGCGCGAGCAGCCAGCTGTCGTGGTACGCGGCGCGGCCGAGCATCACGCCGTCGAGCGCCCGGGCCTGCTGCGCGCTGTCCTCGAGCGTCGTCAGCCCGCCGTTCAGGACGATCGTCAATGCCGGGAAATCCTGCTTGAGTCGATGGACGACCTCGTAGCGCAAGGGCGGCACCTCGCGATTCTCCTTCGGCGACAGGCCCTTCAGCCAGGCGTTGCGCGCGTGCACCATGAAGGTGGTGCAGCCCGCGGCGGCCACGGTGCCGACGAAGTCGCGGACGAAGTCGTAGGATTCTTCGCGGCCCAGGCCGATGCGATGCTTCACCGTGACCGGCAGCGGCGTGGCCTCGCGCATCGCGCGCACGCACGCGGCGACCAGCACCGGTTCCGCCATCAGGCAGGCGCCGAAGGCGCCGCGCTGCACCCGCTCGCTCGGGCAGCCGGCGTTCAGGTTGATCTCGTCATAGCCCCATTTCGCCACCAGTTGGGCGCAGCGGGCGAGGTCTTCCGGCTCGCTGCCGCCCAGTTGCGCGGCCACCGGATGCTCCACCGGATCGAAGTCGAGGTGGCGCGGCACGTCGCCGTGCAGCAGCGCGCCGGTGGTCACCATCTCGGTGTACAGGCGCGCCTGCGGGGCGACATGGCGCAGGTAGACGCGGCAATGCCGGTCGGTCCAGTCCATCATCGGCGCGACGCACAGCCGCCAGCCCAGGCTCATCCGGCGATGCTGCTGTACTGCCCCGTGCTCAGCGCGCGCGCGCGCGCCAGGCCGAACAGGCTTTCGGTGAACGGCGCGGCAACGCCGGCCTTGGCGGCGATCTCCAGGGTGCCCGCGAGCAGGCCGTCGATTTCGAGCGCCTTGCCGGCCTCCATGTCCTGCAGCATCGAGGTCTTGAACGGGCCGAGGTGGCGCGCCATGTCGATGCGCGCCTCCGGATCGATGTCGGCATCGACGCCGACGGCGCGACCGATGGCGAGCACCTCGCGCATGATCGCGACCATGTAGCTCTTGATGTACGGGTCCTTGATCAGGCGATCGGCCGTGGAGAGGGTGAGCGCGGACACCGGGTTGAAGCTGACGTTGCCGAGCAGCTTGACCCAGTAGTCCTTTTCGATGTGCGTCGAGCGCACCACCTCGAATCCGGCCTGTTCGAGCGCGTCGGCGACCGCGGCATGGCGCGGCCCGTTGGCGCCGCCCGGGGTGCCGAGGATCAGGCGCTTGCCCATGTTGTGGCTGATCAGGCCCGGCTCCGGGGTCGAGGCGGCAAGATGGACCACGCAGCCGAGGATGCGTTCGGTGGGCATCGACGCGGCCAGCGTGCCGCCGGGATCGAGGGATTCGAGCCGGGATTTGCCGCCCCCCCAGGGCAGCCGGTCGAAGAACCACCACGGCACCCCGTTCATCGCCGTGACGATGGTGGTGTCGCCGGAATCGAGCGCTGCGACCGTCGGCGCCACCTCGCGCAGGTTCTGGATCTTTACCGCCACGATGACGCAATCCTGTGCGCCGAGTTGCGCCGCGTCGCGCTCGGCGCTCGGACGCGTCACAAGGGTGTCGCCGGTCGCCAGGGTGCGGACCCGAAGCCCGTCGCGCCGGATGGCTTCGAGCTGCGCGCCCCGCGCAATCACCGAGACTTCGTGACCGGCGTGCGCGAGCCACGCGGCCATCATGCCGCCGATCGCGCCGGCGCCGACAATGCAGAATTTCATGGAGAAACCGCCGTGAAAATGCGCTTGAACGTACCGCAAAGCCCCGTGCCCGACAAGCCGCACCCGCGGCCCTGTCGGCGCGGCGTCAGGATACGCGGCGCGGGCCGACCCATCGCGGTATCATCCCCGCGAGGACGCCATGTTCGCATTCATGAGAAAGATGAAGTCGCTGCTGCCCGCCGGCAACACCCTGCCGGGGCGGGAGACCGCGATCGAGGTCGGCGCAACCCATTTCGTCAACGGCCACCGCATCGTGCCGCCGTTTCCTGAGGGCATGGTGCAGGCGCAATTCGGCATGGGCTGTTTCTGGGGCGCGGAGCGGATGTTCTGGCAGGTGCCGGGGGTGCATTCGACCGCGGTCGGCTATTGCGGCGGCGAGACGCGCAACCCGAGCTACGAGGAAGTCTGCAGCGGCTTCACCAATCACGCCGAGACGGTGCTGGTGATCTTCGATCCGGCGGCGGTGTCCTACGAGGCGCTGCTGAAGGTGTTCTGGGAGGGGCATGACCCGACGCAGGGGATGCGCCAGGGCAATGACCTCGGCACCCAGTACCGGTCCGCGGTCTATGCCTACGGCGCGTCGCAGTTGCGCGCGGCGCTGGCCTCGCGCGACGCATTCCAGGCGGCGCTCCGGGCGCGCGGGTTCGGCACGATCAGCACCGAGATCCGCGAGGCGCCGGCGTTCTATTACGCCGAGGACCATCATCAGCAGTACCTCGGCAAGAACCCGGACGGCTATTGCGGACTGGGCGGCACCGGGGTGTCCTGCCCGGTCGGTCTGGCCACCACCCCCTGAGCGGCGCGGCAGGCGGTTTCGCGAACGACCTGTTCAAGCGGGCGCCAGCCGTGCATCATTGGACCTGCCCCCCGGCATGAAGGTCGAACCGGCGCCGGGGCGGGCACAGTAGACGCCGGACGCGGGCGCGCCGGGAGTTGCCGGACGCCGCCACGATACGAGTTCGACCTCAACAGCGTAACGACGCATGCGGATAGACAAGTGGTTGTGGAACGCGAGCCTGTTCAACACGCGCGGGCTGGCGCAGAGCGCGGTCGAGGCGGGGCGCGTGACCCTGAACGGCGAGCGCTGCGCGGCGACGCAGGACGTGAAGATCGGCGACCGTGTGGTTGTCGGCATGGGCGAGTTCGACTGGGACGTCACCGTGCGGGCGCTGGAGCTGGACCAGGCCTTCGATCCGAACCCGCGCGACCTGTACGAGGAGGACGAGGACAGCCTCGCGCGGCGGGCGCAAACGCTCGAGGCCCGCAAGCTGACGGCCGCGACGCGTCGCCCCGATTCGGAAGGCAACCGCCGCGGGCCGGGGCAGGGCCGCCCGCCGGGCCGGGGCCGGCCCGCGGGACGCGAGCGGCGGCCGAAACAGAAGTTCCGGCGCCGCTAGTCGCTCAACGGTTCAGGCGGCTTTCGCGCGCGCCGGGCCGGCGCTGCCGATCAGTTCGCGCAGCACGTAGGGCAGGATGCCGCCGTGCAGGTAGTAATCCACCTCGATCGCGGTGTCGATGCGGCTGCGCACCTTGAGTTCGCGCTTTGTGCCGCCCGCGCCGTGGATCACCAGCGTGAGTTCCTGCTGCGGGCGGATTTCGTCCAGGCCCTGCACGTCGATGGTTTCGTCGCCCTTCAGGCCGAGCGAGGCGACGCTGTCGCTGCCGAGGAACTGCAGCGGCAGCACGCCCATGCCGACGAGGTTGGAGCGGTGGATGCGCTCGAAGCTGCGCGCGATCACCGCCTTGACGCCGAGCAGCTGGGTGCCCTTCGCCGCCCAGTCGCGCGAGCTGCCGGTGCCGTACTCCTCGCCGCCGAAGACCACGGTCGGCGTGCCGTCGGCGATGTGGCGCATGGCCGCGTCGTAGATCGGCATCTTCTCGCCCTTGTAGAGCGTGAGGCCGCCCTCGGTGCCCGGCAGCATCAGGTTCTTGATGCGCACGTTCGCGAAGGTGCCGCGCATCATGACGTCGTGGTTGCCGCGGCGCGCCCCATAGCTGTTGAAGTTCGCCACCGAGACGTCGTTCTCCTGGAGGTACAGGCCTGCGGGGGAGGTGGGCTTGATCGCGCCGGCCGGCGAGATGTGGTCGGTGGTGACCGAGTCGCCGAACACGCCGAGCACCTTCGCGCCCGTAATGGCGGCCACGGCCTTCGGCTGCATCTCGAAGTCGCCGAAGAAGGGCGGTTCCGCGATGTACGTCGACTCCGGCCAGGCGTACACCTGCCCGGGGGTGGTCGACACCTTCTGCCACAGGGCGTTGTCCTTGCCGAGATCGCTGTACAGGCGCCGGAAGGTCGGGGCGTCCATGGCCTTCGAGCGCAGCGCCTCGATTTCCTCGCGGGTCGGCCAGATGTGGCCGATGTAGACGTCCTGCCCGTCCTTCGATTTGCCGAGCGGCTCGCTGCGGAAATCCTTCAGCATGGTGCCGGCGATCGCGTAGGCGACCACCAGCGGCGGCGAGGCGAGGAAGTTGGCGCGGATGTTGGCGTGGATGCGCGCCTCGAAGTTGCGGTTTCCCGAAAGCACCGCGGCGCAGACCAGGTCGCTCTTGACGATGGTTTCCTCGATCGCCTGCGCGAGCGGCCCCGAGTTGCCGATGCAGGTGGTGCAGCCGTAGCCGGCGAGGTAGAAGCCGAGTTTCTCCAGGTAGGGCAGCAGGCCGGTCTTGGTCAGGTAGTCGGTCACCACGCGCGAGCCGGGCGCGAGCGAGGTCTTGATGTGCGGCTTTACCTTGAGGCCGAGTTCGACCGCCTTCTTCGCCAGCAGGCCGGCGGCGAGCAGCACCCCGGGGTTGGAGGTATTGGTGCAGGAGGTGATCGCGGCGATCAGCACGTCGCCGTTCTTCAGTTCGGTGCCGTCGTAGGACTTGTGGACGCGGCCGAGGTCCGCCGCCTTGCGCGCGAAGCCGTTCTCGGCGGCAGGCTTCGAGTAGAGGCTGGTGAAGGTCGACTTCACCCTGTCGAGGTTGATGCGGTCCTGCGGGCGCTTCGGCCCGGCGAGTGAGGGCAGCACGCTCGACAGGTCGAGTTCCAGCACCTGGCTGTAGTCGATGCTGCCGGCTTTCGGCACGCCGTACAGGCCCTGCGCCTTGAAGTAGGCGGCGAAGGCGGCGATCTCCGCGTCCGTGCGCCCCGTGCCCTTGAAGTAGTCGATGGTCTTGTCGTCGACCGGGAAGAAGCCCATGGTGGCGCCGTACTCCGGCGCCATGTTGGCCACGGTGGCGCGGTCGGGCAGTGAGAGCGACGCCGTGCCCTCGCCGAAGAACTCGACGAACTTGCCCACCACCTTGGCGGCGCGCAGCATCTCGGTCACGGTGAGCACCAGGTCGGTGGCGGTGACCGCGGGGTGCAGCCGTCCCTTGAGATGCACGCCGACCACGTCGGGGGTGAGGAAGTACACCGGCTGGCCAAGCATGCCGGCCTCGGCCTCGATGCCGCCCACGCCCCAGCCCACCACGCCGATGCCGTTGATCATGGTGGTGTGGCTGTCGGTGCCGACCAGCGTGTCGGGGTAGTACGTGCCGTCCTTCGAGCAGTGCACGCCGCGGGCGAGGTACTCGAGGTTCACCTGGTGCACGATGCCGATGCCCGGCGGCACGACCTTGAAGGTGTCGAAGGCCTGCATGCCCCACTTGAGGAACTGGTAGCGCTCCTCGTTGCGCTTGAACTCGAGCCGGGTGTTCAGGTCGAGCGCGTTCTTGTTGCCGTAATGGTCGATCTGCACCGAGTGGTCGACCACCAGGTCCACCGGCACCAGGGGTTCGATCACCTTCGGGTCCTTGCCCATGCGGTCGGCGACACCGCGCATCGCGGCGAGGTCGCACAGCAGCGGCACGCCGGTGAAGTCCTGCAGCACGATGCGGGCGACCACGAAGGGGATCTCGTCGGTGCGCTTCGCCCCCGGCTTCCAGCCGGCCAGCTGGCGCACGTGCGCCTCGGTGACCTTCTTGCCGTCGCAGTTGCGCAGCACGGATTCGAGCACGATGCGCACCGAGACCGGCAGGCGCGACAGGTCGGTGCCGAGGGCGCGCCCGAGCGCGGCGAGCGAATGCAGGCGGCCGGTCTTGCCGGCGGAAATCGTGAACGACTCGAGGGTCTTGAACGGATCGTGTGCCATGTCAGCTTCCTTTCTTCGCCGGTGTCTGCCGGTACTGCGCGAACGTCTGCGTGCGGTAGGCGCCGCTGGCGACGTACTGGCCGAGCAGCAGGAACTCAGCCGGGTCGAAAATGCCGCCGGTGTGGCGGTAGGTGCGCGCGCCGTCGGGCGCGTAGAAGTCGAAGCTCGGGGTGCCGCGGATCGCCATCGCCTTGCCGTAGGCCTGTTCGGGCAGCGTCTTGCCGTCGATGCCGGTGATCGGCTGCGCGCCGCGGATGTCGATGCCGACGACGACGAACTCGCGCCGGTACCAGTCCTGCACGCTGCCCTGGTTGAGCACCAGCTTCTTCATCTTCTGGCAGGCCGGGCAATCGTCGAAGTGGTACATCACCATCACGCCGCGCTTGCCGGCGGCCTTCGCGGTCGCGAGTTCCTCCCGCAGGTCGCCGAGGAAGGGATGGAAGAAATGCTCAAGCGGGTCGCGTTCCGCGGCCCGCGCCGCGCCCGTGACGAGCACGAAGACCAGGAGCCACAGGCCGCGAAAGGCGACGGCGCGCATGTTCAGATCACCATGGCGTCGACGAATTCGTGCACCGGGGTGGCGTCCAGCCGCTTCGCGTCCAGGCACAGCTCGAGGATCGCCTTGCGCTGCTTCTCCGGGAAGCGCCGGGCCAGGTTGGTGCGGAACTTTTCCACCAGCACCGGCATGCCTTCCTTGCGCCGGCGCTTGTGGCCGATCGGGTATTCGCAGACGATCTCCTTGAGCTTCTTGCCGTCCTTGAACTCCACCGTGAGCGCATTTGCGATCGAGCGCTTCGCCGGGTCGTGGTAGTCCTTCGTGAACTGCTTGTCCTCGACGCAGCTGATCCTGTCGCGCAGGGCGTCGATGCGCGGGTCGGCGGCGATCGCGTCCTCGTAGTCGCCCGCGGTCAGGCGGCCGAACAGGATCGGCACCGCCACCATGTACTGCACGCAATGGTCGCGGTCGGCGGGGTTGTTGAGCGGCCCCTTCTTGTCGATGATGCGGATGCAGGCCTCGTGCGTGCGGATCGTGATCTTCCTGATGTCCTCCGGCGTGCGGCCGAGGCGCGCGAGTTCCCGGTGGATGTCCATCGCGCACTCCACCGCGGTCTGCGAGTGGAATTCGGCGGGGAAGGAGATCTTGAAGAGTACGTTCTCCATGACGTAGGAACCGAAGGGGCGCTGGAACGTGAACGGCTTGCCCTTGAACAGCACGTCGTAGAAGCCCCAGGTCTTCGCGCTCAGCACGGAGGGATAGCCCATCTCTCCGGTCTTCGAGATCAGCGCGAGGCGCACCGCGCGCGCGGTGGCGTCGCCCGCGGCCCAGCTCTTCCTCGAGCCGGTGTTCGGCGCGTGGCGGTAGGTGCGCAGGCTCTGCCCGTCGACCCAGGCCTGGGAGACCGCGTTCAGGATCTCCTCGCGGGTGCAGCCGAGCATCTGGGCCACCACCGCGGTGGAGGCCACCTTCACCAGCACCACGTGGTCCAGGCCCACCCGGTTGAACGAGTTGTCCAGCGCCAGCACGCCCTGGATCTCGTGCGCCTTGATCATGGCGGTGAGCACGTCCTTCACGGTGAGCGGCGGCTTGCCGGCGGCGACGGCGGTGCGCGAGAGCCAGTCCGCCGTGGCGAGGATGCCGCCGAGGTTGTCGGAGGGGTGCCCCCATTCGGCGGCCAGCCAAGTGTCGTTGAAGTCGAGCCAGCGGATCATGGCGCCGATGTTGAACGCGGCCTGGATCGGGTCGAGCTGGAACGCGGTGCCGGGGACCTTTGCGCCGTTCGGCACCACGGTGCCGGGGACCACCGGGCCCATCAGCTTGGTGCAGGCGGGATACTCGAGCGCCTCGAAGCCGCAGCCAAGGGTATCCATCAGGCAATAGCGCGCGGTGTCGTACGCGTCCTTGCTGGTGATGCGGGTCTTCGCCGCGTAATCGGCGATGCGGACGAGGACATCGTCCGGCTTCGGTCGGACGTTCGAGATGTGGGCGGACATGGCGGGGCGTGGATCCTGTGGTTCGGGGTGCGGGGTCAGTCCGTGCCGAGGTTCGACTCGCTGAGCGGGCGGAAGGTGTACTCGGCGCCGCCGGAGCGGGGCGCATGGCGCGGTCCGGGCGGCGCGGTGCGCACCGCCGGGTCCTTGTCCCACCAGATGCCGCGCCCTTCGCGCTGCGAGTCGAGTTCCTCCGGGTGCTGCGCGAGAAAGCGCCGCATGAACTGCGTCAGGTCGGATTCGTAGGCGGCCATCGGTCTATTTCCCGGTGCGCGCCGCGGCGCGGTCCTTGAGCGGCACCCAGCGGCGGTTCTCGGGGCCGGTGTAGTTTGCGCTCGGGCGGATGATCTTGCCGTCGATGCGCTGCTCGATGACGTGCGCCGACCAGCCGCTGGTGCGCGAGATGACGAACAGCGGCGTGAACATCGCCGTCGGCACGCCCAGCAGGTTGTAGGACACCGCGCTGTACCAGTCGAGGTTGGCGAACATCTTCTTTTCGCGCTGCATCACGGCTTCGATGCGCTCGGCGATGTTGAACAGCTTCATGCTGCCGGCCGTCTTCGAGAGCCGCTTGGCGAGCGTCTTGATGACTTCGTTGCGCGGGTCGGCGATGGTGTAGACCGGGTGGCCGAAGCCGATCACGATCTCCTTCGCCTCGATGCTGCGCAGGATGTCGGCCTCGGCTTCCGCCGGGCCCGGGTAGCGCGACTGCACGTCGAAGGCGAACTCGTTGGCCCCGCCGTGTTTCGGCCCGCGCAGCGCGCCGATGCCGCCGCAGATCGCGCTGTACATGTCCGAGCCGGTGCCGGCGATCACGCGGCAGGCAAAGGTGCTGGCGTTGAATTCATGCTCCGCGTAGAGGATGAGCGAGATGTGCATCGCGCGCACCCATTCGTCCGAGGGCGCGCGGCCGTGCAGCAGGTGCAGGAAGTGGCCGCCGATGGAATCGGCGTCGTTCTCGACCTCGATGCGCCGGCCGTTGTGGCTGAAGTGGTACCAGTACAGCAGCATCGAGCCGAGCGAGGCCATCAGCCGGTCGGCGATGTCGCGCGCGCCGGGCGTGTTGTGGTCCTCGCGTTCCGGCAGCAGGTTGCCGAGCACCGAGACGCCGGTGCGCATCACGTCCATCGGGTGGGCGGAGGCGGGCAGCTGCTCGAGCACCGTGCGCAGCGCGGCGGGCAGGCCGCGCAGCGCGCGCAGCCGGGTCTTGTAGGCGGACAGTTCCGCGGCATTCGGCAGGGCGCCGTGCACCAGCAGGTAGGCGATCTCCTCGAATTCCGCCTTGTCGGCGAACTCCAGGATGTCGTAGCCGCGGTAGGCGAGGTCGTTGCCGGTGCGGCCGACCGTGGACAGGGCCGTGTTGCCGGCGGGGACGCCCGAGAGGGCAACGGACTTCTTGGGCTTGGGGGCGGCGGCCCGGGTTTCGCTCATGCGCGCTTCTCCCGTTTGTACAGTTCGTCGAGCTTGGATTCGTAGGCGTGATAGTCGAGGTACCGGTACAGGTCGTCGCGCGACTGCATCGTGTTGACCACGTTCTTCTGCGTGCCTTCGCGTCGCACCGTGCCGTAGACCTCCAGCGCCGCCTTGTTCATGGCGCGGAACGCCGACAGGGGATAGAGGGCGATGCCGACGCCGGCGCTGCGCAATTCCTCCAGCGTGAACAGCGGCGTCTGGCCGAACTCGGTGATGTTGGCCAGCACCGGCACCTTCACGGCGTCGACGAAGCGCCGGTACATCGAGAGCTCGGTCATCGCTTCCGGGAACACCATGTCCGCGCCGGCCTCGACGTAGCGCGCGGCGCGCTCCAGCGCACGGTCCAGGCCTTCGCTCGCCAGCGCATCGGTGCGCGCCATGATGCCGAAGGACGCGTCGGACCGCGCGTCCGCCGCGGCCCGCAGCCGGTCGCACATCTCCTCGGTGGAGACGATTTCCTTGTTGGGGCGGTGGCCGCAGCGCTTGGCGCCGGCCTGGTCCTCGATGTGCAGGGCCGCGGCGCCGGCCTTGACCAGCGAGCGCACGGTGCGCGCGACATTGAACGCGCTCGCGCCGAAGCCGGTATCGACGTCGACCAGCAGCGGCAGGTCGCAGACGTCGGTGATGCGCCGCACGTCGATCAGCACGTCGTCGAGGTTCGAGATGCCGAGGTCCGGCAGGCCGAGGGAGCCGGCGGCGACGCCGCCGCCGGAGAGATAAATGGCGCGGTAGCCGCTGGCCTGGGCCAGTCGCGCATGGTAGGCGCAGATCGCGCCGATGACCTGCAGCGGCGATTCCTCGCGCAGGGCCTGACGGAACTTTGCGCCCGGGGTCATGGCGCGCTCAACCGAGCAGGTCCTTGATGCCGTCGCGCTCCTCGTGCAGTTCCTTGAGGGTGGCCATCATGCGCTCGCGGCTGAAGGCGCTCTGCTCGAGCCCCTTGACGATGCTGATCCTGCCGTTCGCGCAGGTCACCGGGTAGCCGTAGAGCACGCCTTCCGGGATGTCGTAGCT
Organism: Burkholderiales bacterium; assembly: GCA_036526195.1. Taxonomy (GTDB): domain Bacteria; phylum Pseudomonadota; class Gammaproteobacteria; order Burkholderiales; family SG8-39; genus DATCYZ01. The sequence continues at coordinate 52,015 of DATCYZ010000080.1, read as the reverse complement.
GCCGTCCGAGGGAATGCCCATCGACACCCAGTCGCCGTCGCGGGTGCCGAGCGCCCAGTCGCGGATGTGGTCGACCGCCGCGCTGGCGGCGCTCGCCGCGGAGGACAGGCCGCGCGCGTCGATGATCGCCGCGCCGCGCTTCTGCACCGTGGGAATGAAGTCCTTCTCCAGCCAGGCCTGGTCCTTGATCAGGTCCCAGACCTTCTTGCCGTCGCACTCGGCCTGGAACAGGTCCGGGTACTGGGTGGCGGAATGGTTGCCCCAGACGATGCCCTTGCGGATCGAGGCGACGGGCTTGCCGACCTTCGCCGCCATCTGGCTCAGTGCGCGGTTGTGGTCGAGCCGCATCATCGCCGTGAACTGGGTCGGCTTCAGGTCCGGCGCGTTCTTCATCGCGATCAGCGCGTTGGTGTTCGCCGGGTTGCCGACCACCAGCACCTTCACGTCGCGGCTGGCGACGGCGTTCAGCGCGCGGCCCTGCGGCTGGAAGATCTTGCCGTTCGCCTGCAGCAGGTCCTTGCGTTCCATGCCGGGGCCGCGCGGCCGCGCGCCCACCAGCAGTGCGACGCTCGCGTCCTTGAACGCCACCATCGGGTCCGAGGCGCCGACCATGCCGTGCAGCAGGGGAAAGGCGCAATCGTCGAGTTCCATCATCACGCCCTTGAGGGCCTTCTGCGCCTTCTCGTCGGGAATCTCGAGCAATTGCAGGATGACGGGCTGGTCCTTGCCGAGCATGTCGCCGCTGGCGATGCGAAACAGCAGCGAGTAGCCGATCTGTCCGGCGGCGCCGGTGACGGCGACGCGTACGGGGGCTTTTGGCATTTGGGCTCCGGGGGCGCGAGGGTCGTGGTGGATTCGTGTGCGCGGGGCCGGATGGGGCCGCATGCGCCGTGCGATGGTAGGCACCGGTCGAGGCGAAAGTCAACATGTCTTTTGTCTTTTATAAGACATCAGATAGAAATTAGACGACTTGCCCGGCTTATGCTCAAATCCCCGCCATGGCGTCGCCCACCTACAGCCCGCTGTACCGCCAGATCAAGGCCCTGTTGCTCGAGGGCCTGCACGGCGGGGAATGGCGCCCCGGCGAGGCCATTCCGAGCGAAATCGAGCTCGCCGCGCGCTTTCGCGTCAGCCAGGGCACGGTGCGCAAGGCGATCGACGAACTCGCGGCCGAGAACCTGCTGGTGCGCCGCCAGGGCAAGGGCACCTTCGTTGCCACCCACGGTGAAGCGCAGGTGCGCTTCCGCTTCCTGCGGCTGACCCCGGACGCCGGCGAGGCGGTCGCGCCCGAACGCCAGATGCTCGAGTTCAGGCGCTCGCGCGCGAGCGCCGAGCTGGCGCGCGCGCTCGACCTGAAGGCGGGCGATCCGGTGCTGATGCTCAAGCGCCTGCTGGTGTTCGGCGGCGCGCCGGTGCTGCTGGACGAGGTCTGGTTGCCGGGGACGCTGTTCAAGGGACTCACGGCGAGCGCGATCAGCGAGCACCGGGGTGCGCTGTACAACCTGTTCGAGACCGAGTTCGGCACCCGGATGGTGCGCGCCGAGGAACGGCTCAAGGCCGTGACCGCCGACCCGGCGAGCGCGAAACTGCTGGCGGTCCAGCCGGGGCATGCGCTGCTGCAGGTCGAGCGGCTTTCGTTTACCTATGGTGATCGTCCGGTGGAATGGCGGCGTGATCTGTACAACACCGACCAGCACTACTACCGCAGCGAACTTGGCTGAGGTCGCAACCTCGTTCATGTTGCGTTGCGGCTATAATTTGGACGCCTTATCGACGCATGCATTGCGGCGATGCCCTTGAAAAACCAGATCCAGGACGGACCGAGGCAATGTCCAACGCGGCACTCAAGAAAACGCGACCCAAGTACCTGAGCCTTCAGGCACTGCTGTTCGAGATCCGGCTGCCGCTGGCGGGCTGGGTGTCCATCCTGCACCGCATCAGCGGCGTGCTGCTGTTCCTGGCCGGCGTGTGGCTGCTGTTCATCCTGGATCGCAGCCTCGCCTCGGAGGCCGGCTTCGAGGCGATCAAGCATTACCTCGGCCTGTGGCCGGTCAAGCTTTCGCTGCTGGTGCTGATCTGGGCCTATTGCCATCATTTCTGCGCCGGCATCCGCTACCTGTTCCTCGACCTGCACAAGGGCGTCGACAAGGCGTCCTCGCGCAGGACCAGCGTCGTGGTGCTGGTGGCCGGCCTCGCCCTGACGGCGTTCTTCGGCGTGCGGCTGTGGTGAACCGCGTCGTCACCGGGGCGCACTACGGCCTGCGCGACTGGCTGGCGCAGCGCATCACGGCCGTCGTCATGGCGGTGTACACCGTGATCATCCTGGTGGTGGTGATGGCCGGGATGCCGCTGTCCTACGGGGTCTGGAAGGACCTGTTCACGCAGGGCTGGATGCGGGTGGCCACGCTGCTGTTCGCCGTCAGCCTCGGCTGGCACATGTGGGTGGGCATTCGCGATGTCATCATGGATTACGTCAAGCCGGCGGGCATGCGCCTTGCGCTCGAGGTCGGCGTGCTGCTGGTGATCGCCGGCTACCTGGGCTGGACAGTCCAGATCCTCTGGAGATGAGTGTGTCGGTTCAGGTACGAAAATTCGATGCGATCGTGGTGGGCGCGGGCGGCTCGGGATTGCGTGCCGCGCTGGAACTCGCGCGCGCGGACCTCAAGGTCGCGGTGCTCAGCAAGGTCTTCCCGACGCGCTCGCACACGGTTGCGGCGCAGGGCGGCATCGCCGCGCCGCTTGCCAATTCCACCGAGGACAACTGGCACTGGCACATGTACGACACCGTCAAGGGGTCGGACTACCTCGGCGACCAGGATGCCATCGAGTACATGTGCCGGCGCGCGGTCGAGGTGGTGGTGGAACTCGAGCACATGGGCATGCCCTTCGACCGGCTGGAGAACGGCAAGATCTACCAGCGGCCCTTCGGCGGGCATACCCAGGACTACGGCAGCCCGAAGATGGCGATGCGCGCCTGCGCCGCCGCCGATCGCACCGGACACGCCATGCTGCACACGCTGTACCAGCAGAACGTGCGCGCGAACACGCAGTTCTTCGTCGAGTGGATGGCGCTCGACCTGGTGCGCGGCGCCGACGGCGAGGTGCTCGGCGTGACCGCGCTCGAGATGGAGACCGGCGAGGTCCACCTGTTCCAGGCCAAGGCGACGCTGTTCGCCACGGGCGGCGCGGGCCGCATCTACTGGGCGACGACGAACGCCTTCATCAATACCGGCGACGGCCTGGGCATGGCGGCGCGCGCCGGCATTCCGCTGGAAGACATGGAATTCTGGCAGTTCCACCCGACCGGCGTCGCCGGCGCCGGCGTGCTGATCACCGAGGGCGTGCGCGGCGAGGGCGGCTACCTGCTGAACAAGGACGGCGAGCGCTTCATGGAGCGCTACGCGCCGAACGCCAAGGACCTGGCGAGCCGCGACGTCGTCTCGCGCGCAATGACCACCGAGATCAAGGAAGGCCGCGGCTGCGGTCCCGACGCCGACCACGTGCTGCTCAAGCTCGACCACCTGGGCCCTGACGTCATCAACCTGCGGCTGCCGGGGATCCGCGAGATCGCGATCAAGTTCGCGAACGCCGACCCGGTGCGCGAGCCGATTCCCGTGGTGCCCACGGTGCACTACCAGATGGGCGGCATCCCGGCGAATTACCTCGGGCAGGTGGTGGCGCCGCGCGACGGCAACCCGGACGCGGTGGTGCCCGGGTTCTACGCCGCCGGCGAATGCGCCTGCGTCTCGGTGCACGGCGCCAACCGGCTGGGCACGAATTCGCTGCTCGACCTCGTGGTGTTCGGCAAGGCCTCGGGCGAGCAGATGGTGAAGGACATCCGCGCCATGCCGGCCGCGCACCCTGAACTGCCGAAGGATGCCGCCGAGCGCTCGCTCGCGCGCCTCGCGCGGCTCGACGGCGCCGCCTCGGGCGAGCGCGTCCCGGAGGTGTCGAACGCCCTGCGGCGCACGATGCAGGCGCATTGCGGCGTGTTCCGCTTCCCCGAGATGCTGACCGAGGGCGTGGCGAAGATGAAGGCGATCGCCGAGCGCGCCGCGAACACCATGATCGGCGACAAGTCGCGCGTCTTCAACACCGCGCGCATCGAGGCCCTCGAACTCGACAACCTGGTCGAGGTGGCGATGTCCACGGTGGTGTCCGCGGAAGCGCGCAAGGAATCGCGCGGCGCGCAGTCGCGCAGCGACTTCCCGGAGCGCGACGACGCCAACTGGATGAAGCACACGCTGTGGTACCGTGAGGGCAGCCGGCTCGAGTACAAGCCGGTGCATCTCAAGCCGCTCTCGGTGGAGTCCTTCGAGCCCAAGGTGCGGACCTACTGAAATGCAATTCTCCATCTACCGCTACGACCCCGACCGGGACGCGCGCCCGGTCATGAAGGACTACACCGTCAAGCTCGATCCCGCGGACCGCATGCTGCTCGATGCGCTGGTGCGCCTGAAGGAGCAGGACGATTCGCTGTCGTTCCGCCGTTCCTGCCGCGAGGGCATCTGCGGCTCGGACGCGATGAACATCAACGGCAAGAACGGGCTCGCCTGCATCACCAAGGTGGCCGACCTGCCCGAGCGCGTGGTGCTGCGGCCGCTGCCCGGCCTGCCGGTGGTGCGCGACCTGATCGTCGACATGACGCAGTTTTTCGACCAGTACCACTCGGTGCGGCCGTACGTCGTCAACAACGACCCGCCGCCGGAGCGCGAGCGCCTGCAGTCGCCCGCGGACCGCGAGGCGCTGAACGGCCTGTACGAGTGCATTCTCTGCGCCTGCTGCTCGACCGCCTGCCCGTCGTTCTGGTGGAACCCGGACAAGTTCGTCGGCCCGGCGGGCCTGCTGCAGGCCTACCGTTTCATCGCCGACACGCGCGACCAGGTGACGGCGGAGCGCCTCGACAACCTCGAGGATCCGTACCGCCTGTTCCGCTGCCACAGCATCATGAACTGCGTGGACGTCTGCCCGAAGGACCTGAACCCGACGCGGGCCATCGGCAAGATCAAGGAAATGATGGTCCGGCGGGCGGTCTGACACGGGGCGCGCGATGGACCGCCTCGAACGCGACCGGCTGCACTGGAAATGCCGGCGCGGCCTGCTTGAACTGGACCTCGTGCTGGAGCGGTTCCTGAGGCTCGAAGCGCCGCGCCTCGGCCGCGACGAGCGCCGGGCGTTCGAAATCCTCCTCGCCGAGGAGGACAATGATCTGTGGGACCTGGTCATCGGCCGCAGCGACCGGGTGGACGAGCAGTGCCGAGGGATCCTGGCGCGGCTGCGCGCCGTTTGAATCAAGGAAAGCAGACATGGACAAGAAAGCGACCCTTACGCTTCCCGACGGCAAGGCCGTCGAATTCCCCGTGATGTCCGGCACGATCGGGCCGGATGTCGTGGACATCCGCTCGCTCTACGGCAAGAGCGGGGCGTTCACCTACGACCCCGGGTTCCTCTCGACCGCCAGTTGCGCCTCGACGATCACCTACATCGACGGCGATGCCGGCGTGCTGCTCTACCGCGGCTACCCTATCGAGCAACTCGCGGTGCACTGCGACTTCATGGACGTCTGCTACCTGCTGCTGAACGGCGAACTGCCGAACGCGGCGGAGAAGACGGAGTTCGACCAGATCGTCACCAAGCACACCATGGTGCACGACCAGTTGACGCGCTTCTTCCAGGGGTTCCGTCGTGGCACGCACCCGATGGCGGTGATGGTCGGCGTGGTGGGCGCGCTCTCGGCCTTCTATCACGACTCGCTCGACATCAATGACCCGGAGCACCGCAAGATCTCGGCCTTTCGCCTGATCGCCAAGCTGCCGACGATCACCGCGATGGCCTACAAGTACACCGTCGGCCAGCCGTTCATGTACCCGCGCAACGACCTGTCGTACACCGCGAATTTCATGCGCATGATGTTCGGCGTGCCCTGCGAGGAGTACAAGGTCAACGAAGTGCTGGTGCGGGCGCTTGACCGCATCTTCATCCTGCACGCCGACCACGAGCAGAACGCCTCGACCTCGACCGTGCGGCTCTCGGGCTCCTCGGGCGCGAACCCCTTTGCCTGCATCGCGGCCGGCATCGCCTGCCTGTGGGGGCCGGCGCATGGCGGCGCCAACGAGGCGGCGCTGCAGATGCTCGAGCAGATCGGCGACGTGTCGAAGATCGGCGAGTTCATCAAGCAGGTGAAGGACAAGAACTCGGGCGCCAAGCTGATGGGCTTCGGCCATCGCGTCTACAAGAACTACGACCCGCGCGCGAAGCTGATGCGCGAGACCTGCCACGAGGTGCTCCAGGAACTCGGGCTGGGCAACGACCCGGTGTTCAAGCTGGCCATGGCGCTGGAGAAGATCGCGCTCGAGGACGATTACTTCGTCAGTCGCAAGCTCTACCCGAACGTCGACTTCTATTCCGGCATCGTGCAGCGCGCCATCGGCATCCCGACCGCGATGTTCACCTGCATCTTCGCGCTGGCGCGCACCGTCGGCTGGATCGCGCAGTGGAAGGAGATGATCGCGGACCCGGACCAGAAGATCGGCCGCCCGCGGCAGCTGTACCGCGGCCCGGTGAAGCGCGACGTCGTCCCCCGCGCCAAGCGCTGAACAACGTCCCCGAGGAGCGCACCGCCATGATGAAGCAGTTTCAGAGCACCTCGTACCTGTTCGGCGGCAACGCCCCCTTCGTCGAGGACCTCTACGAGCAGTACCTCTCGAACCCCGGGGCGGTGCCCGAGCAGTGGCGCACCTACTTCGACCAGATCCAGCTGATGCCGGGGCTGGGCGGGGACGGCGCCAAGGACGTGGCGCATGCCCCGGTGGTCGAGTCCTTCGTGCAGCGCGGCCGCTCGGGCGAGCTGACGGGCGGGCGTTCCGCGCCGCAGCTGGACATCGAGCACGAGCGCCTTCAGGTCGCGGCGCTGCTGCTGGTCACCGCCTACCGCATCGCGGGCGCGCGCTGGGCGACGCTCGATCCGCTGAAGCGCGTGCCGCGCCCCGCGGCCGCCGAGCTCGAGCCGGCGTACTACGACCTGACCGAGGCCGACCTCGACCGCGAGATCAACGCGGGCTCCTTCGTCGGGCTCGACCGCACCACGCTGCGCACCCTGGTGCAGGCGCTGCGCGACACCTACTGCCGCAATGTCGGCTTCGAGTACATGTTCATCGGCGACCGGGTGCAGCGCGACTGGCTGCAGCAGCGGATCGAGCCGGTGCGCGGCGTGCCGGCCTACGGCCCGGCGGACCAGAAGCGGCTGCTGCAGAAGCTGACCGAGGCAGAGACCCTGGAGCGCTACCTGCATACCCGCTACGTGGGCCAGAAGCGCTTTTCGCTCGAAGGCGGCGAGAGCCTGATCCCGGCCATCGACGAGCTGATCCAGCGCGCCGGCGCGGCGGGCGTGCATGAGATCGTGATCGGCATGGCGCACCGCGGGCGCCTGAACGTGCTGGTCAACGTGCTGGGCAAGATGCCGAAGGACCTGTTCGAGGAGTTCGAGGGCAAGCACGTGCACGAGCTGCCGCTGGGTGACGTCAAGTACCACAACGGCTTCTCCTCCGACATCTCCACCCCCGGCGGCGCGGTGCACCTGTCGCTCGCCTTCAACCCCTCGCACCTCGAGATCGTGAACCCGGTGGTCGAGGGCTCGGTGCGGGCGCGCCAGCGCAGGCGCGACGACAAGACCGGCGACCAGGTGCTGCCGATCCTGGTCCACGGCGACGCCGCCTTCGCGGGGCAGGGCGTGGTGATGGAGACCCTGAACCTGTCGAACACCCGCGGCTACGGCACCGGCGGCACGGTGCACCTGATCGTCAACAACCAGATCGGCTTCACCACCTCGGACCCGCGCGACGCGCGCTCGACGATCTACTGCACCGACGTGGCGAAGATGGTCGAGGCGCCGATCTTCCACGTCAACGGCGACGACCCCGAAGCGGTGCTGTTCGTCACCCAGCTGGCGCTCGATTTCCGCCAGCAGTTCCACAAGGACGTGGTGATCGACATCGTCTGCTTCAGGAAGCTCGGCCACAACGAGCAGGACGAGCCCTTCGTCACCCAGCCGCTGATGTACAAGAAGATCGCCCAGCACCCCGGCACGCGGCGGCAGTACGCCGAGAAACTGGTGACGCAGGGCGTTCTGCCGCCCGAGGCGCCGGACGAGATGGTCAAGCAGTTCCGCGCCGCGCTCGACGCCGGCAAGCACACCGTGAACCCGGTGATCTCGAACTTCAAGTCGCGCTTCGCCGTCGACTGGGCGCCCTACCTCAACACGCGCTGGACGGATGCCGCGGACACCCATGTGCCGCTCGCGGAACTGCAGCGCCTGGCGGAGCGCGTCACCGACGTGCCCGAGGGCTTCAAGCTGCACCCGACCGTGGCGCGCGTCATCCAGGCGCGGCGCGAGATGGGGCAAGGCAAGCAGCCGGTGGACTGGGGCATGGGCGAGACCCTGGCCTACGCGAGCCTGCTGTCGAATGGCTACGACGTCCGGCTCTCCGGACAGGATGCCGGGCGCGGCACCTTTGCCCACCGGCATTCGGTGCTGCACGACCAGGACCGCGAGCGCTGGGATCAGGGCATCCACACGCCGCTGCAGAACATCTCGCGCGACCAGGGCTCGTTCGTGGTCATCGATTCCGTCCTGTCGGAGGAGGCGGTGCTCGGCTTCGAGTACGGCTTCTCCACCGCCGAGCCGACCGCGCTGGTGATCTGGGAGGGGCAGTTCGGCGACTTCGCAAACGGCGCGCAGGTGGTGATCGACCAGTTCATCAGCTCGGGCGAGATGAAGTGGGGCCGGGTCTGCGGCCTGGTGATGCTGCTGCCGCACGGGTACGAAGGACAGGGTCCCGAGCATTCCTCGGCGCGACTCGAGCGTTACCTGCAGCTGTGCGCCGAGCACAACATGCAGGTCTGCGTGCCCTCGAATGCCTCGCAGATCTTCCACCTGCTCAGGCGCCAGATGCTGCGACCCTTCCGCAAGCTGCTGATCGTGATGACCCCGAAGTCGCTGCTGCGCAAGAAGGAGGCGGCGGTCTCCATCAAGGAGCTTGCCAAGGGGACCTTCCAGACCGTGATTCCCGAGGTCGACGACCTCGAAGTGAAAAGCGTGCGGCGCGTGATCGCCTGCTGCGGCAAGGTCTACTACGACCTCATCTCCGCGCGCCGCGAGCGGCGACTCGACGAGGTGGCCGTCATCCGCGTCGAGCAGCTCTACCCGTTCCCGCACAAGCCCTTCGCCGCGGAGATGAAACGCTATCCGAACGCGGCGGAAGTGGTGTGGTGCCAGGAGGAACCCCAGAACCAGGGCGCCTGGTACCAGATCGGCCATTTCCTGAGGGAGAACATGCGCAGCACGCAGGTGCTGCATTATGCCGGGCGACCGGCCTCGGCGGCCCCGGCCGGCGGGTATCATGCAAGGCACGTCGCGCGGCAGAAGGCCGTGGTCGACATGGCGTTCGGAAAGTTCAAGGCCTGAGCCTTCCAGACGGCGGGATCGCCTGCGGTCCCGCCGGTGCAGCAACCCCGGCGTGATACACGCTGGTTTTTCGACAACCCGGCCGACGTACAGCGAACGCCGGGGAAAAACTGAACGGGAGCAAAGATGATTGTCGAAGTGAAGGTGCCGCAACTGTCCGAATCGGTTGCCGAGGCGACGTTGCTCGAATGGCACAAGAAGGAAGGCGAGGCGGTGTCGCGGGACGAAAACCTGATCGACATCGAGACCGACAAGGTCGTGCTGGAACTGCCGGCGCCCGCGGACGGCGTGCTGGTCCGGATCGTCAAGAGCAACGGGAGCAACGTCGCCTCAGGCGAATTGCTCGCGCAGATCGACACGGAAGCCAAGGCCGCGGCCGGCGGCGGCAAGCCCGCGGCGGCGGCGCCTGCAGCCCCCGCAGCGCCCGCGGCCAAAGCCGATGCGCCGGCCTCCCCGGGCACCCCGGCCACCGCGACGACCCGCGCGTCCGCGCCGGTGATGCCGGCCGCGCGCAAGCTCGCGGAAGAGCAGGGCATCGATCCGGCGCGCATCCAGGGCAGCGGCCGCGACGGCCGGGTCACCAAGGGCGACGTGCTCGGGCATGTCGGGCGCGCAGGCAGCCCCGCGGACGCGCGGCCGGCCGCGGCGCCGAGCGCCCCGGGCGGGGCGGCGCGGCCCTCGCTGCCGCAACCGACCGCCCCGGTGAACATCGGCAGGATGATCGGCGAGCGGCCCGAGCAACGCGTGCCGATGTCGCGCCTGCGCGCGCGCATCGCCGAGCGACTGGTGCAGTCGCAATCGACCGCGGCCATCCTGACCACCTTCAACGAAGTCAACATGCAGCCGGTCATCGACATGCGCAAGAAGCACCAGGAGCGCTTCGAAAAAGAACACGGCGTGCGCCTCGGCTTCATGTCCTTCTTCGTCAAGGCGGCGGTCGCCGCGCTGAAGAAGTACCCGCTGGTGAACGCCTCGATCGACGGCAACGACATCGTCTATCACGGCTACTTCGACATCGGCATCGCGGTGGGCAGCCCGCGCGGCCTGGTGGTGCCGATCCTGCGCGACGCCGACCAGCTCGGCTTCGCCGGCATCGAAAAGAAGATCACCGAGTTCGGCAAGCGCGCGCAGGACGGCAAGCTCGGCATCGAGGAACTGACCGGGGGCACGTTCTCCATCTCCAACGGCGGCGTGTTCGGCTCGATGCTCTCCACGCCGATCATCAACCCGCCGCAGTCGGCGATCCTCGGCGTGCATGCGACCAAGGACCGCGCCGTGGTCGAGAACGGGCAGGTGGTGGTGCGGCCGATGAACTACCTGGCCCTGTCCTATGACCATCGCATCATCGACGGGCGCGAAGCGGTGCTGTTCCTGGTCGCGATCAAGGATGCGCTGGAGGATCCCGCGCGCCTGCTGCTGGAAGTCTAGGGGAGCGCCATGGCACAGAGTTTCGACGTGGTGGTGATCGGCGCCGGGCCGGCTGGCTACGTGGCGGCGATCCGCGCCGCCCAGCTGGGCCTGAGCACGGCCTGCATCGATGGCTGGCGCGACGCCGCCGGCAAGTACGCGCTCGGCGGCACCTGCCTGAATGTCGGCTGCATTCCCTCCAAGGCCCTGCTCGAATCCTCCGAGAACGTCGAGCGGGTGGAGCACCACTTCAAGGTGCACGGCATCACGGCCTCGGGCGTGAAAGTGGACCTCGCGACCATGCTCGCGCGCAAGGATGCCATCGTCAAGAAGATGACCGGCGGCATCGCCGGCCTGTTCAAGAAGAACAAGGTCACCTGGCTGCAGGGCGAGGGCAGCTTCGTCTCGGGCGGCACCACCTGGAAGCTGGCGGTGAAGGGGGCGAAGTCCACCGAGGAGATCGAGGCACGCAACGTCATCATTGCCACCGGCTCGCTGCCGCGCGTGCTGCCGGGATTCGATGTCGACAACGAGGTCGTCTGCGACAACGCCGGCGCACTCGCCTTCGACGAAGTGCCCGCGACGCTCGGCGTGATCGGCGCCGGCGTGATCGGGCTCGAACTGGGCAGCGTCTGGCGACGGCTCGGCGCGAAGGTCACGCTGCTCGAGGCCCTGCCGAACTTTCTCGGCGCCGCCGATGAATCGATCGCCGCCGAGGCCTGGAAGATCTTCACGAAGGAAGGGCTCGACATCCGGCTCGGGGTCAAGATCGGCGGCCTGCGCAGAACGAAAAAGGGCCTTGCGGTGGATTACGCGGACGCCGAGGGCAAGGCGCAGAAGCTCGAGTGCGAGCGGCTCATCGTGTCCGTCGGCCGGGTGCCGAATACCACCGGGCTGAATGCCCAGGGCGTAGGCCTGAAGGTCGACGCGCGCGGCTTCATCGAGGTCGACAAGAACTGCAACGCCAGCCTGCCGCGGGTGTACGCCATCGGCGACGTGGTGCGCGGCCCGATGCTGGCCCACAAGGGCGAGGAAGAGGGCGTGATGGTGGCCGAGACCATCGCCGGGCAGCGCGGACACGTGAACTACGATGCGATCCCCTGGGTGATGTACACCGCGCCCGAGATCGCCTGGGTCGGGCGCACCGAGCAGGAACTGAAGGCCGCGGGCGTCGAGTACCGCAGCGGGCGCTTTCCCTTCGCCTACAACGGGCGCGCGCTCGGCCGCGACGAGACCGACGGCTTCGTCAAGATGCTGGCGGACGCGAAGACCGACCGCATTCTCGGCGTGCACATCCTCGGCGGGCAGGCCTCCGAGCTGATCGCCGAAGCGGTGGTGGCGATGGAGTTCGGCGCCTCCAGCGAGGACATCGCGCGCATCTGCCACGCGCATCCTTCGATGTCCGAGGTGATGCGGGAAGCCGCGCTGGCGGTCGACAAGCGCAGCCTGAATGGTTGATGCCCCCGGATAGCGCTGCGCTCGACGGGGCCGGGGCCCCGTTGCGGGAGGCTCCCGCCGACGTCGTCGCGCTTTACCACCGGCAGCTCGAGCGGCGCGGCTTCGTGCCGGACGCGGCCCAGTTGCGCGCCGTCGAGCGCCTGCAGCGCCTGTTCGAGGAATGGACCGCCTACAAGGCGCGTCGCAGCACGGCGCTGCGCCGCATGCTGGTCAAGCCGCCGCTGCCCAGGGGGGTCTACCTCTGGGGCGGGGTGGGGCGCGGCAAGAGCTTCCTGATGGACGCCTTCTACCTGTGCGTGCCGCTGGTGCGCAAGCGACGCGTGCATTTCCACCACTTCATGCGCGAACTGCACCGCGAGCTGGATGCGCTGAAGGGGACGGAGGACCCGATCGCCGCCTTCGCCGAGCGCACCGCGAAACGCAGCCGCCTCATCTGCTTCGACGAGTTCCACGTCTCGGACATCGCCGACGCGATGATCCTCGGGCGCTTCCTCGAGCAGGTCATGGCGCGCGGCGTGGTGTTCTGCATGACCAGCAACTACGCCCCGGCGCAGCTCTACCCGAACGGCCTGCAGCGCGAGCGTTTCCTGGCCGCGATCCGCCTGATCGAGGCCAGGCTCGACGTGCTCGAGGTCGACGGCGGCATCGACTACCGGCGCCTCAAGCTCGAAACGCTCAAGGTCTACCACACCCCCCTGGGCGCGGCGAGCGAGGCGGCGCTGGAAGGCATCTTCAACGAACTCGCGGACGTGGCCGACGAGCGCGTGCCGCTGGACGTGGAGGGCCGCAAGATCCCGTACCGCCGTCGCGCCGGGGGCGTGGTGTGGTTTGACTTCGCGCAATTGTGCGGCGGGCCGCGGTCGTATGCTGACTACGTCGATCTGGCGCGACGCTTCCACACGGTGGTACTGTCCGGCGTGCCGCAGATGTCGGCGCGCAACGCGGACTCCGCCCGCCGTTTCACCTGGCTGGTCGATGTGCTCTACGACGTGCGCGTCAACTTGGTGGTATCGGCGGAGGCGGCGCCGGAGGCGCTCTACGTCGATGGTGTCAACAGCGCGGATTTCGCCCGCACGGTGAGCCGGCTGCACGAAATGCAGTCGGTCGATTACCTGCAGGCAGCGCGCAGCGAATTCCAGGACTGAACAGGACGGCAATGATGGAAAAATTCAAGGCGTACCGCATCAGCGAAGTCGACAAGACCAGCGTCAAGGCGGAGTTCGTCCAGTGCACGCTGGACGACCTGGACCCGGGCGAGGTGGTGGTGCGCGTCGCGTACTCCGACATCAACTACAAGGACGCGCTGGCGGCGACCGGCAAGGGCAAGATCCTGATGCGACCGGTGTGCATCGGCGGCATCGACCTGGCGGGCACCGTGGTGAGCTCGACCGACGCGCGCTTTGCCAAGGGGGACGCGGTGCTGGGGGTCGGCCACGAGATCGGGGTCAAGCACCATGGCGGCTATGCGGAATACGCGCGCCTGCCCGCCAACTGGGTGGTGAAGCTGCCCGCCGGGCTGACGCTGTGGGAGGCGATGGCCTTCGGCACTGCGGGCTATACCGCGGGACTCGCCATCGACCGCATGGAACACAACGGCCTGACGCCCGCGGCCGGTCCGGTGGTGGTCAACGGCGCGACCGGCGGCGTCGGTTCGATCGCCGTGGCGGCACTGGCGAAACTCGGCTATCACGTCGTCGCGCTCACCGGCAAGGAGGCCGAGTCCGACTGGCTGAAGCAGCTCGGCGCGAAGGAGATCCTGCTGCGCGGCAGCCTCGACCTCGCCAAGATCCGGCCGCTGGGCAAGGCCACCTGGGCGGGCGCCGTGGACAACCTCGGCGGCGACGTGCTCGCCTGGATGGCGAGCAGCATGAAGTTCAACGGCGTCATCGCCTCGATCGGCCTCGCGGCGAGCCCGGCGCTCAATGCCACGGTGCTGCCCTTCATCCTGCGCGGCGTCAGCCTGCTCGGCATCAACTCGACCGATGCCCCCTCGCCGGAACTCGAGCGGCGCGTCTGGGGCCGGCTGGCGGGCGACCTGCGCCCGCCGCTGCTCAAGGAGATGGCGCGCACCATAGCGTTCGCCGACCTGCCCGGTGCCTTCGAGGATTTCATTGCCGGCAAGGTGAGCCGGCGCGTGGTGGTCGACCTGAACGCCTGAGACGCCCCGGCGCAGGGGCGCGGCAACCGGCAGGAGGACGAGATGGGCACTTACAGCGAATTCCACCGCCGCTCGATCGAGGATCGGGACGGGTTCTGGCGCGAGCAGGCCGGGGCGATCGACTGGCACCGACCCTTCGACACGGTGCTGGACTTCTCGCGCCCGCCGTTCGCGAAATGGTTCGTCGGCGGCGAGACCAACCTGTGCCACAACGCGATCGACCGGCACCTCGCCGCACGCGCGGCGCAACCGGCGCTGGTGTGGATCTCCACCGAGACGAACGAGACGCGCAGCTACACCTACGGCGAACTGCATGCCGAGGTGAACCGCGCCGCCGCCATGCTCGCCTCGCTCGGCGTGGTGCGCGGCGACCGGGTGATCATCTACATGCCGATGATCGCGGAAGCCGTCTTTGCCATGCTGGCCTGCGCGCGGCTCGGCGCTATCCACTCGGTGGTGTTCGGCGGCTTCGCCGCGGCGAGCCTCGCGGCGCGCATCGACGACGCCAGGCCCCGACTGATGATCACCGCCGACGGCGGCAGCCGCATGGGCAAGCCGGTGCTGTACAAGGCGCTGGTGGACGCCTCGCTCAAGCTGGCGAAGCACCCGCCCGCGCACGTGCTGCTCTTTCACCGCGGGCTGGACCCGGACCTGAAGCGGGTGCCGGGACGGGATGTCGACTGGCAGGAACTCGCAGCGAAGCACGCGGGCGCCTCGGTGCCCTGCGCCTGGCTCGAATCGAACGCGCCTTCGTACATCCTCTACACCTCGGGCACCACCGGCAAGCCCAAGGGCGTGCAGCGCGATGTCGGCGGTTACGCCGTGGCGCTGGCCTCGTCGATGCAGCACATCTTCTGCGGCAAGCCGGGCGAAACCATGTTCACCACCAGCGACATCGGCTGGGTCGTGGGGCATTCCTACATCGTCTACGGGCCGCTGATCGCCGGCATGACGACGATCCTGTACGAGGGCGTGCCGATCCGCCCCGATGCCGGCGTCTGGTGGAAGATCGTCGAGGACTACAAGGTGAGCGTGATGTTCTCGGCGCCGACGGCGATCCGCGTGCTCAAGAAGCACGACCCGGCGCTGATTTCGAAGTACGACCTGTCCTCGCTGCGGCACCTGTTCCTCGCCGGGGAGCCGCTGGATGAGCCCACCCATGTCTGGATCAGCGAGGCGCTGAAGAAGCCGGTGATCGACCATTACTGGCAGACCGAGACCGGCTGGCCGGTGCTCTCGGCGGTGCCGGGCATCGAGGCGACGCAGAACAAGTTCGGCAGCCCCTCGTTTCCGGTCTATGGCTACGACCTGCGCCTGTTCCGCGAGTCCGACGCCAGCGAGGCCGGCGCGAACGAAAAGGCGCTGGTGGGCATCGTGCCGCCGCTGCCGCCGGGATGCATGACCACGGTCTGGGGCGACGACGAACGTTACGTGCAGACCTATTACACGACCTTCTCGACCCGTCAGGTGTACTCCACCTTCGACTGGGGCATCCGCGACGACGACGGCTACTACTTCATCCTCGGCCGCACGGACGACGTCATCAACGTCGCCGGCCATCGCCTCGGCACGCGCGAAATCGAGGAAGCCGTGTGCGCGCATCCGAACATCGCGGAATGCGCGGTGGTCGGCGTGCTCGACCCGGTGAAGGGCCAGATGCCGCTCGCCTTCGCGGTGGCAAAAGACGCCTCGGGCCTGGGAACGCCGGCCGCGCGCGAGGCGTTGCAGAAGGCCGTGATGGCGACGGTCGACCGCGAACTCGGTGCCATCGGCCGCCCGCGCGCGGTGCACCTGGTCACCCTGCTGCCGAAGACCCGCTCGGGCAAGACGCTGCGCCGGGCGATCCAGGCGCTCGCCGAAGGCCGCGACCCGGGCGACCTCACCACCATCGAGGATCCCTCGACGCTGCAGCAGATCCGCGACGCGCTGGCGGGCGGCAAGGCATGAAGACCCGCAAGGAACTGACGCTGGAGGACTGCCGGGCCATCTCCGCCGCCGCGGAGGCCGAGGCCCGCAGGCACCGCTGGAGCGTCAGCATCGCCATCCTCGATGACGGCGGGCATTTGCTGCACTTCGTGCGCATGGACGGCTCGACGCCCTCCAATGCGGCCAACGCGGTGGCCAAGGGCTACACCGCGGCCTTTTCGCGGCGCGCCACCGGGGTCTGGGAGGAGCGCGTCGCGGCCGGCCGGGTCGCGACCATGATGCTGCCGGGGGTGCTGCCGGTGCAGGGCGGGCTGCCGATCCTGGTGGAGGGCGCCTGTGTCGGCGGCGTGGGGGTCTCAGGCGTGCAGTCGCACGAGGACGAGTTAATCGCCGCGGCGGGCATTGCCGCGCTTGGAGCAAAGCCATGAGCGAGGCGAAACCCGCGGCCGCCGTGCCGACGGTCTTCATCGACAACGAACGGGTGCGGGTCACCGAGTGGCGCTTTGCCCCGGGCGCGGCCACCGGCTGGCACCGGCACGAGTACGATTACGTCGTGGTGCCGATGGCCGACGGCAGGTTGCGGCTGGTGGGCGCCGGCGGCGAGGTCACGCACGCCGACCTGAAGAAGGGCGTGCCCTATTTCCGCAATGTCGGCGTGGAGCACGACGTCATCAACGCGAACGCGGTCGAGTACGCGTTCATCGAAATCGAGATGAAGCCCTGAGACCATGACGATCGAAACCCGTGGAGGAAAGGAGGGGCGGATGCAGCCGGTTCGAGGCGCGGTCACGGCGCTGGGGCTTGCGCTGGCCGCGGGTGCGCTGCTGCCGCAGGCGGCGCGCGCGGGCTGCGACGATCCGCCGGGACCGAGGATGAACTGGAGCGGCTGCGCCAAGCAGCAGTTGATGCTGCGCGGCGAGCGCTTTGGCGGCGCACGGCTGGACCGTGCGGTGCTGAACAGCATCGATTTCTCCTCCAGCGACTTCACCGGGTCGAGCTTCGTCGCCGCCGAGTTCAACCGCAGTTCGTTTCGCGAGGCGAAGCTCGGCGGGGCCAATTTCAGCAAGGCCTATGCCGTGCGCAGCAACTTCACCGGCGCGCGCATGGACGCCGCAAACCTCGAGAAGGCGGAGATCCATCGCAGCAACTTCACCGGCGCATTCCTGAACGGCGCCAACCTGTCGAAGGGCGATTTCGGCCGTTCCGTGTTCGACCGTGCGGAAATGGCGGGGGTGAACCTGCGCAGTTCGAACCTCGGGCGCGCGAGCTTCCTCGGCGCGCGGCTCACGGGGGCCGATTTCTCCCGCAGCTTCACCTTCGGCATGCACATCGAGGGCACCGACCTCTCGGCGGTGAAGGGCCTGACGCAGGAACAGCTCGATGCGGCCTGCGGTGATGCCAAGACCCGCCTGCCCGCGGGCCTGGCGCCGTCGAAGAGCTGGCCCTGTGCGGAGTAGGGCGGCGAAATGTTCCCGATCGGGAACATTTTCCTGATGCCGGCGCGGCGCTGAACCCGATGGAAGTCGCAGTCCTTGGCGGCGGCAACGGCGCCGCCGCCTGCGCGGCGGACCTGTCGGCGCACGGGCACCGGGTGCGGCTCTGGCGCAGGAACGCCGAAGCGCGCGAGGCCCTGCGCGCGGCGGGCGGCCTGAGGCTGCGCGACGCCGAAGGCGAGCGGGCGGTGCCGATTGCCGCGGTCGCGGAGACCCCGGAGGCTGCGCTGCAGGGCGCGGCCCTGGTGGTGATGCCGGATCCGGCCTTCTCGCAGGTGGACAACGCCCGGCGCATCGCGCCGCACCTTGCAGACGGGCAGGTGGTGTTCCTGCCGCCCGGGACCTTCGGCAGCTTCGTCATGGCCCGCATCGCGCGCGAGGCGGGCAACCGCGCGGCCTTTGCCTTCGCCGAGACCGGCACGCTGCCGTGGCTGACCCGCAGGCACGGGCCCGGCACGGTGGCGATCACCGCGCGCGCGACGCGCCTGCCGACCGGCGTCTTCCCGGCGCGGCTGCACGACGCGGCCTTTGCGGTGCTGAAGCAGGTGTTCCCGGCCGTCGAGCCGGTCGAGGACGCGCTCTCCGGCGCGCTGATGAACGCCGGCCCGGTCATCCACCCGCCCCTCATCCTGATGAATGCCGGCCCGCTGGAGCATTTCGAGCGCTGGGACATCCACAAGGAGGGCACCCAGCCGGCGATCCGGCGCGTCACCGACGCGCTCGACGCGGAACGCATCGCCGCGCGGGTTGCGCTCGGCTATGCCGCCCCGCACTTCCCGCTCATCGACCATTACCGCCCCGACGGCGAGGAATGGATGTACGGGCGGCGCGTGCACCAGAAGCTGACCGACTCGAACGACTGGCGCGAGCGCATCGACCTGCTGCAGCACCGCTACATGCTGGAGGATGTCGCCCACGGGCTGGCCTTCCTCGTGTCGGTGTGCGAGTGGGCCGGCGTGGCCTGCCCGGTGGCGCGCGGGCTGCTGGCGCTCGGCTCGGCGGTGACCGGCAGCGACCTGCGCGCCGGACCGCGCACGCTCGAGGCGCTCGGGCTTGCGGGCCACACGCCGGCCGCCCTGCGCACCCTGTTGCAGGAGGGGCTTTGAGCCTGCGTCGCATCGTCGCGCTCGGGGCCGGGCGCATGGGCCGCGGCATCGGCCATGTCTTTGCCTACGCCGGTTACCGCGTGGACATCATCGATTTCAAGCCGCGGTCCGGCGACGCGGCGGTGGCCATCGCCCGCGAGGCGCGCGCCGAGATCGCCGGCAACCTGTCGCGGCTCGCCGCGCTCGGGGTGCTGGAAGCCGGGGGCGAGGCGGCGATCCTCGATCGCATCCGGGTGGTGCCGTACATCGAGGCGGGCGCTGCGCTCGCCGAGGCCGACGTGGTGTTCGAGGGCGTGACCGAAACGCCGGAGGCGAAGCGCGACGCCTTCGCGCGCGCCTGCGCGCACCTGCGACCGGAGGCGATCATCGCCTCGACCACCTCCTCGATGCTCTCGGACACGCTGGCGCAGATGGTGACGCATCCGGGCCGCTTCCTGAACGCGCACTTCCTCAACCCGGCCTACCTGATCCCGCTGGTGGAAGTGTCGCCGGCGGCTGCGACCACCGTTGCCACCTTCGACGCGGTCAAGGCGCTGCTCGAAACCGCGGGCAAGGTGGTGGTGCGCTGCGCCGCCTCGCCCGGCTACATCGTGCCGCGGCTGCAGTCCGCGGCGATGAACGAGGCGGCGCGACTGGTCGAGGAAGGGGTGGCGACGCCGGAGGATATCGACCGCGCCGTGCGCGCCGGCTTCGGCCCGCGCTACACCGCGATGGGCCTGTGCGAGTTCATCGACTATGGCGGGCTCGACATCCTGTATTACGCCTCGCGCTCGATGGCGCAGGCGCTGAACGCGCCGCGCTACGAGCCGCCGGAGATCGTGCGTCGCCTGATGGACTCCGGCAAGCGCGGCGCGCGCGAAGGCGAGGGCCTGTACGACTGGCGCAGCCGCGACCTGTCGGCGTACCAGGAGGACCTCGTCGGCCGTTACGTGCGCCTGTACCGGCACCTGGGATTGCTGCCCGCGCCCGGGCCTGCGCGCAACTGAGCCCCCCGGCTTGCCGTGACTCCGGGGGCTGGTTAGACTGGCCCGAACCCCTGAGGAGGAGAGCATCCGTGAAACGTTCCGTGATCAGCATTGCCTGCGCGTCGGCCTTGGCCGCCGCCGTCCTGCCCCCCGCGGCCGTGGCCGCCGAAGTCAAGCTGAAGGCCGCCTCGTTCCTGCCGGTGCGCTCGATCGTCGCCAGGCAGTTCGTGCGCTTTGTCGAGGAAACCAACAAGCAGTGCGCGGGCAAGGTGAACATCAGCGTCGTCGGCCCCGAGGCGGTGCCCTCGCTCGAGCAGTGGAACGCGGTCAAGAATGGCGTTATCGACATGCATTACGGGCCGCCGAACTACTTTCGCGGCGCGGTGCCCGCCGGCGACGTGATCAGCGTGGCGCGGGTCGAGTCCGCGGAGCAGCGCAAGAACGGCGCCTGGGCGATGATCAACGACGAGTACAACAAGAAGCTGAACGCCTATTACCTGACGCATTTGTTCAACGGGGTGCGGTTCCACCTGTACACCACCAAGCCCGGAAAGGACGGAAAGTTTGACGGTTTCCGGCTGCGCTCGGTGCCGATCTACGATGCCTTCTTCAAGTCGCTCGGGGCGAACCCGGTGCGCATGGCGCCCCCCGAGGTCTACACCGCGCTCGAGCGCGGCGCCGTCGACGGCTACGGCTGGCCGCTCTGGGGCATCCAGGACTTCGGCTGGCAGAAGTACACCAAGGTGCGCCACGACCCGGGCTTCATCAGCGCGGCGGTGGCGGTCATCGTCAACCTCGACAAGTGGAAGGGACTCGACAACGAGCAGCGCGGCTGCCTGTCGAAGATGGCGGAGTGGGTCGAGGGCGAATGGCCGAAATGGCGCGCGGCGGAAGACGCCGTGCAGCAGGCGGCGCAGAAGGCGGCCAACATCCAGGTGGTCGACATGGGCGCGGCCTTCGCCAGCAACGCGGAGGAGATCTACTGGTCGGACCTTGCCAAGGGGGATGCCGACTTCGTGAAGAAGATCCGCCCGCTGCTCAGCGGCAAGTGATCCTGCGGCCTCGCGCGGGACGCCGGGCCGGCGTCCCGCGGGTCCTGCCGTGGCCGTGCTGAACGTCCCGCAACGCCGCCGGTCGTGGTTTGACCGGCTGGTGGACGCGCTCGCGCTGGTGGCGGGCGTGCTGCTGTGCGTCCTCACCCTGCTGGTCTGCTTCGATGTCGCCTCGCGCACCCTGCGCCTGTTCGCGATGCCGTGGACGCTGGATGTCACCGAGTACATGCTGTACGCGATCACCTTCCTCGCCGCCCCCTGGGTGTTGCGCGAGCAGGGCCATATCGCCATCGAGATCGTCGTCGAACGCTTCCCGCCCGGGCCGCGCAGGCTGGTGCAGCGCATCGCCGACGGCGTCGGCGCAATGGTCTGCGGCATCCTTTTCGTGTTCGCCTGCCGGGTGCTGTGGCGCTCGTACACGCAGAACAACCTGGTGCACGAGACCTTCGTCTTCCCGGAGTGGTACCTGTACGTCCTCGCGCCGCCGGTGTTCCTGATCCTCACCGTGCAGTTCGTCCTGCGCGCGGCGAGGCCCGAGGACACGCACGCGCTCGAGCGGCGCCAGAGCGTCTGAGCCGATGAGCTGGTACATGATCCTGCTGGTGCTGCTCGGCACGCTCGTCGGCTTCATGGCGCTCGGCGTGCCGGTGGTCTTCGCCTTCTTCGCCACCAACCTGATCGGCGCGTACGTCTTCATGGGCGGGGAGAACGGCGTGATCCAGCTGGTGCGCAACGCCGTCGACTCGGTGCAGAGCTTCGCGCTGGCGCCCATCCCGCTGTTCATCCTGATGGGCGAGATCATGTTCTACACCGGCGTCGCGGCGCGCGCGATCGACGCGGTGGACAAGCTGATCACGCGCGTCCCCGGACGGCTCTCGCTGGTGGCGATCACCGGCGGCACCATCTTCTCCTCGCTTTCGGGCTCGACGATCGCCAACACCGCGATGCTCGGTTCGACCCTGCTGCCGGAGATGTACCGGCGCGGCTACAAGCCGGTGATCGCCGTCGGCCCGATCGTCGCGGTCGGCGGGCTGGCGATGCTGATCCCGCCTTCGGCGCTCGCGGTGCTGCTCGGCTCGATCGCCCAGATTCCGATCGGCGAACTGCTGATCGCCTCGATCGCTCCGGCGCTGATCCTCGCCGTGCTGTTCTTCGGCTACGTCATCGTCCGCTGCACGCTCGACCCCTCGCTCGCCCCGGCCTACGAGGTCGAGGAACTGAGCCTGCGCGAGCGCGTGATGCCCTTCGTCAAGTACGTGCTGCCGCTCTCCGGGATCTTCTTCGTGGTGGTCGGCAGCATCATCGGCGGCGTGGCGACGCCCACCGAGTCCGCCGCGCTTGGGGCCGCCGCGGCGCTGGTGGCCGCGGCGCTCTATCGGCGGCTGACCTGGGAGAACTTCTTCGTCTCGGTGCGACAGACCCTGCGCTTCACGGTGATGACGCTGTTCATCATTGCCGGCTCGATCACTTTCTCGCAGGTGATGGCCTTCTCGCAGGCCTCGGGCGGCCTGTCCGCCGCGGTGCTGGGCACGGGCCTGGGCAAGTACGAGTTGCTGGTGGGCATGCTGCTGATCCTGCTCTTCCTCGGCTGCTTCATGGACCAGGTGAGCATGATGATGATCACGGTGCCGCTGTTCATGCCGGTGGTGCAGCAATTGGGGCTGGAGCCGGTCTGGTTCGGCGTGCTGATGCTGATGATCCTCGAGATCAGCCTGGCCACGCCGCCCTTCGGCTTGCTGCTGTTCGTCGCCAAGGGGGCCTCGCCGGAAACCTCGATGGGCGAGATCATCCGCTCGGTGGCGCCGTTCATCGCGCTGGCGCTGGGCGTGGTCGCCCTGCTGGTGGCGGTGCCCGAGTTGACGCTGTACCTGCCGCGCCTGATGGCGCCCTGAGGCGGCCCGCGATGCGCGCCCGCCTGCTGCTGGCCGTGCTGTGCCTGTTCGCGAGTCTTCCGGGCGGGGCCCAGGTAAACGAGGTGCGCCCTCCCTTCGTCACCACGCCGCTCGAAGTGGTGGACGCGATGCTGCGCCTGGCGAAGGTCTCGGCCGCGGACACCCTGATCGATCTCGGCTCCGGCGACGGGCGCATCGTGATCGCCGCCGCGCGCGACTTCGGCGCCACGGCCACGGGCGTCGAACTGGACGAGAACCTGGTGCGGGTATCGCAGCGCGCGGCGCAGGCGGCGGGGGTGTCGGCGCACACGCGCTTCTTCGCCGAGAACGCGCTGCGCTTCGACCTGTCGTCGGCCAGCGTGGTGACGGTCTACCTGCTGCCCTCGCTGATGGACCAGTTGCAGGCGCGGTTCCTCGACAGCCTGCGCCCGGGCACGCGCATCGTCTCGCATGCCTTCACCATGACCGGCTGGCGCCCGGACCGCAGCGAGACGGTGCCCCTGCTGGAGCGGCACCCCTCGCAGGGCGACACCAGCATCCTCCACCTGTGGGTGGTGCCGGCGCAGGTGCGCGGCGCCTGGGCGGGCGAGGCGGCCGGGCTGGGCGCCATCGAGGTACGCATCGAGCAGAACTTCCAGCAGATCGAGCTCGCCATGCGCGGCGGGGAGGCCGCGCTGGAGGTGCGCGAGGCGCGCCTGTCCGGCGCGGAGATCGGCTGGCGCGCGGGCGGGGCGGTCTTCCGCGGCCGCGTGAATGGCGCGGTGATCGAGGGCCTGGCCGGGATCGGCGGACGCGAACTGCCGTTCCGGCTCGAGCGGCGCGTGAACTAGGCGCCCGCCCGCGTCGCCGTACGACGAATCAGCGCCGCAGCCGGAAGTCGTTGCGTCCCGAGCGGTCGACGCCGCTCATCAGGTAGAGCGTGCGCTGGGAATGGTCGGCGAGCGAAAACACTTTCGCCTGCTCGCGGGCGATCTCGCGGTCGAACACGGAGGTCGTCGGCATGAAGCGCAGCGTCATGCCGCGGCGCGGGCGCGGCGAGCGGTTCGGCTCGGAGCCGTGCAGCAGGTAGACGTCGTGCAGCGACATCTGCCCCGCCTCGAGCACGAGGTCCGCGGCCTGCGCGAGGTCGTACTCCGATTCGAGCAGTTCCTGGTTGAGCGTGGCGTCGTCCGTCTCCAGTTTGCGGTGCGCGCGCAGCTTCTGGCCGTGGTGCGAGCCGGGGATGACGCGCAGGCAGCCGTTCTCGGTGGTCGAATCGTCGATTGCGATCCACACCGTGCAGGTGGCCAGCGGCCGGATCGGCCAGTACTGGCCGTCCTGGTGCCAGGGCGTGCGCTTGCCGTCGGCGGCGGGCTTGGCGAAGAGGCTCGAGTTCCACAGCGCGAAGTCCGGGCCGAGGACCTGGCCGATCATCCCGACGATCTCCGGCGTGCGCGCAACCTCGAGGAAACGCAGGTCGTAGGCGAGCAGGTTGGGGCAGTACTGGCGGAACTCGGGGTGGCGCGCGACCAGGCGTACGTGGTCGGCGCGCAGGTCCTCGAGCACGGGCGCCGGCAGGCGGAATTCGGGAATCACGTAGCCGCGGTCCCGGTAATGCCCCAGTTGGGATTCAGTCAGCATGGTGTTCGCCTTGTGGCGCCCGGATACGCCGTTCCCCCAAATATGGTAACATATATGTTACTATTAGGCCGTGTCCGGCGCCGAACCGGTTCACGCCACCACCCCGGCCGCGAAATGCCCGTCGATCTCGGCGGTCGAACACCCCAGCGCGGCAAGGACCTCCCGCGTGTGCTCGCCGATGCCCGGCGGATCCATCCGCTTGCCGAGGTGCTCGCCGTCGAGCGCCAGCGGCAGCGCCGGCACCGGAATGCTGACCCCGGGCGCCACCAGCGTCTCGAGCAACCCGCCCGAGGCTTTCAGGTGCGGATCGTCGAACAGGTCCCAGGGCGTGTTGATCGGCGCGAACGGCAGGCCGATGGCCTCGAGCCTGGCCGCGAGCTCATCACGCGTGTATTTCTTCAGCGCAAGGCCGAGCCGCGGGATCAGCCATTCGCGTTCCTTCACGCGCAACGCGTTGGTCGCAAGGCGCGGGTCGGCGGCGAGTTCTGGCAGTTCGAAGGCCTTGCAGAACACCACCCACTGCGTGTCGGTCACGGCGCCGACGAACAGCCGGCTGGCGTCCGCGGTCTCGAAGATGTCGTAGACGCCCCAGGCCGGGCGCTTCACCGACATCGGCGGCGGCGCCTCGCCGGTGATGGCGAACTGCGCCATGTGCTGGGCGACGAGGTAGGCGGTGTTCTCGAACAGTGCACTGGTGACGAGCTTTCCCCGGCCGGTCGTCTCGCGCTCGCGAAGGGCCGCAAGCACGCCGATGGCGCCGAACATGCCGCCCATGATGTCGTTCACCGAGGAGCCGACGCGCAAGGGGCGGTCGGGCAGGCCGGTCATGTAGGCAAGGCCCCCCATCATCTGCACCACCTCGTCCAGCGCCGCGCGATGCTCGTAGGGCCCGGGGAGGAATCCCTTCAACGAGCAATAGACCAGGCGCGGATTGCGCGCGGCGAGCGCCGCCTGCCCGAAGCCGAGCTTGTCGAGCGCCCCGGGGCGGAAGTTCTCCGAGAGCACGTCCGCGCCGTCGAGCAGGCGCAGCACCAGCGCGCGGCCGGCCTCGCGCTTCAGGTCGACGGCGAGGCTCTTCTTGTTGCGGTTGAAGATCGGGAAGAAGCCGGCGCCGGCGGCGGCCAGGCGCCGGGTGTTGTCGCCCTCCAGCGGCTCGACCTTGATGACTTCGGCGCCGAGGTCCGCGAGCACCAGTCCGCAGGACGGGCCCATCACCATGTGTGCGAACTCGACGACGCGCACGCCCTCGAGCGGCAGGGTGCTCACGCAGCGGCCCGGAATCCCTTCGGCAGCCCGGCCATCGGCGTGTGGCCGTAGATCGGTTCCTCGGGCAGGCCCTCGATGAGCACCGCGCGCGCCGCGAGCAGGCGCTCGAAGTCGATGCCGGTGGACACGCCCATGCTCTCGAACATGAAGACCAGGTCCTCGGTGATCACGTTGCCGCTCGCGCCCGGCGCGAAGGGGCAGCCGCCGAGGCCGCCCATGGAGGAATCGAAGTGCCGCACGCCTTCCTCCCAGGCCGCCAGCGCGTTGGCCAGCCCGAGGCCGCGGGTGTTGTGGAAATGCGCGCCCTCGAGCTTGCCGCCGACGGCCTTGCGCACGCGCGCAAAGATGCGCCGCACCTGCGCCGGGTTGGCGTAGCCGACGGTGTCGGCGACCGCGATGCAGTCGCAGCCGGCCTCGACCAGCGCCACGGCGATGCGCTCCACCTCGTCCTCGGGCACCGCGCCCTGCAGCGTGCAGCCGAAGGCGGTGGCCACCGCGCCTTCGACCAGCATGCGTTTCGCCTCGGGCTGGTCGCGGTTCCACTGGATGCAGCGCGCGACTTCCTCGACCATCTGGTCCGGCGTCATGCGCACGTTCGAGACGCTGTGGGCGTGGCTGGCCGAAACGGGAAAAGTGACCTTGTGCGCGCCGGCTTCCGCCGCGCGCTGGAAGCCCTTCAGGTTGGGCGCGAGCGCCACGACACAGACGCCGGGCAGGCTGCGGGCGTGGGCCACGATCTCGCCGGTGTCGGCCATCGCTGGAATCAGCTTCGGCGGCACGAAGGAGCCGACCTCGATTTCCCGCAGGCCCGCGCCGGCAAGCGCGCTGATCCAGCGCTTCTTCACCTCCGTGGGCATCAGGTGGTGTGCGTTCTGCAGGCCGTCGCGCGGTCCGACTTCGCAGAGATGGACGTCAGGCATGGGCAAATCCTCCTTGGCTTGCGGCATTCTACGTTTCCCGGCGGGCTTCGATCCGCCCGAGTGCGATCCCGCAGCCGACGCAGCAGGCGGCGAAGGCCAGCATCAGGCCGAGGCTCGCCTGCCAGCCGCCGTGGTTCGAGGCGACCCAGGCGAGCGCGATCGGGCCGAAGAACTGTCCGGCCTGCGAGGTCTGCATGACGAAACCGTTGCCGGTGCCGATGTGCTGCGGCGTCGGCGCATGGACCGGCAGGCCGGAAAAGATGGCGCTCGGGATGGTGCCGGCGACGCACGAGAACGCGAGCACCAGCGCGAAACGCAGCGCGTCGGGCAGCGCGTCTTGCAGCATGCCGATCTCGCACAGCGCGGCGACCAGCGCGGCCACGATCACCAGCCGCCCCCGCGGCACGCCGCGCGAGAGCAGCCAGCCGCCGCCGAGGTTGCCGGGAATGTTCGCGATGACCATGGCCGCGGCCAGCAGCGCTCCGGTGGCGTGCGAGGCACCGCGTTGCTCGATGGCGAAGGTCGGCAGCCAGATCATCACCGAGGTCCACTGCGCGACGTAGAACGCGAACAGGATCGCGAGCGCGATGTTGCCCGGTTGCCGCAGGGCCTCGCGCACCAGCCGCATCGAGCGCACCGCGCCATGTGCCGGCACGGGCGCATGGCGCGCCACCAGCGCGAGGGCGACGAGGGTGGCGAGGGCGATCGCCGTCCACAGGCCGCGCCAGCCCGTCGTCGCGATCAGCCACGGCGCGAGCAGCAGCGCCGTGGCACCGCCGGTGGGCATGTAGGCGCTCCACAAGGCGAGCGCGCGCGCGCGGTCGCGGGCACCGGCCGCCGACGCGGTCATCAGGGCGGAGCCCGACACGGTGAAGACGATGAACCCGGCGCCTTCGATGAAGCGCGCGGCGAGCAGGGGCGCGAAGCCCCAGGACAGTGCGCCGATGAAGCCGCCGGCGGCCATCGTCGCGAGGCCCGCGAGCGCAAGCCGCTTGTGGCCGAAGCGATCGCAGAGCACGCCCGCGCCGAGGCCGGCGACCATGCCCATGACGTTGAGCATGGTGGCGATGAAACCCGCCTCGACGAGGCTCAGGCCGAGGGATTCGCGCAGTCCCGGGAGCGCGGGCGGCACCTTGCCGATGCACGCGCCGGCGACCAGACCGCCTGCAAACACGGCGCCGATCGCGCCCCAGTCGGTGCGCATCGGCGACTAGCCGCGGACGCAGCGCGCCGCGGCCCGCGTCACGCCGCGACGACCGGCAGCTTGAATTCGCGGATGCGCGATTCCCACTCGGCGGGGCCGCTCTGGTGCACCGAGGTGCCGCCGGCATCCACCGCCACCGTCACCGGCATGTCCTCGACGGTGAACTCGTAGATCGCTTCCATGCCGAGGTCCTCGAAGGCGAGCACGCGCGACTTGCGGATCGCCTTCGACACCAGGTAGGCCGCGCCGCCCACCGCCATCAGGTAGGCCGCGCCGTGCTT
Source organism: Burkholderiales bacterium (assembly GCA_036526195.1). GTDB lineage: Bacteria > Pseudomonadota > Gammaproteobacteria > Burkholderiales > SG8-39 > DATCYZ01. The sequence goes on along the minus strand of DATCYZ010000080.1, from coordinate 23,804 downwards.
GCGGATCGCCTCGATGGCCACCGGGCCACGCTCGGCCTTGCCGACCATGCCCACCAGGCCGGTCTTCGCCAGCATCATGTCGGTGAACTTGTCCATGCGCGTCGAGGTGGTGGGGCCGGCGGGGCCGACCGCTTCCTCGCGCACCGGGTCGACCGGCCCGACGTAGTAGATGACGCGGTTGGTGAAGTCGACCGGCAGCTTTTCGCCGCGCTCGAGCATGTCCTGGATGCGCTTGTGCGCGGCGTCGCGCCCGGTGAGCAGCTTGCCGGAGAGCAGCAGGCGCTCGCCGGACTTCCAGCTTTTCACCTGCTCGCGCGTGAGCGCGTCGAGGTTCACGCGCCGCGCCGCGGCGTCCGGCTTCCAGGTGACCGCGGGCCAGTCCGACAGGCTCGGCGCCTTGAACACCGCCGCGCCGCTGCCGTCGAGCGTGAAGTGCACGTGCCGCGTGGCCGCGCAGTTCGGGATCATCGCCACCGGCTTGTTGGCCGCGTGGGTCGGATAGGTGAGGATCTTGACGTCCAGCACGGTCGAAAGGCCACCCAGGCCCTGCGCGCCGATGCCCAGCGCATTCACCTTGTCGTAGAGCTCGATGCGCATCGCCTCGAGCTTGTCGGCCGGACCCCGCGCCTTCAGTTCGGCCATGTCGATCGGCGCCATCAGCGCCTCCTTGGCCATCAGCATGGACTTCTCGGCGGTGCCGCCGATGCCGATGCCGAGCATGCCGGGCGGGCACCAGCCCGCGCCCATGGTGGGCACCGTCTTCAGCACCCAGTCGACGATCGAGTCCGAGGGATTCAGCATCGCGAACTTCGACTTCGCTTCCGAGCCGCCGCCCTTGGCAGCGACATCGACATCCAGCGTGTCGCCGGGCACCAGTTGCACGTGGATCACCGCAGGGGTGTTGTCGCGCGTGTTGCGCCGGCCGAAGGCGGGGTCCTCGAGCACCGAGGCGCGCAGCGGGTTGTCCGGATCGTTGTAGCCGCGACGCACGCCCTCGTTCACCATGTCCTCGACGGACATCGTGGCATCGGCCCAGCGCAGGTTCATGCCGACGCGCAGGAAGACGTTGACGATGCCGGTGTCCTGGCAGATCGGCCGGTGCCCTTCGGCGCACATACGCGAGTTGGTGAGGATCTGCGCGATCGCATCCTTGGCGGCGCCGGACTGCTCGCGCTCGTGCGCGCGGCCCAGTGCCTGGATGTAGTCTGCCGGGTGGTAGTACGAGATGAACTGCAGCGCGTCGGCGATGCTGCTGATGAGGTCGTCCTGGCGAATGGCGGTCATGGCGTGTTCCCCGGTTCGTTCAGTGGGCCGCGTCGGGCGCCGGACGCCGCGCGGCATGGTTCGTCGGCGCCATCAGTCGATCGCAATAGGCAATCGAGATCGCGGACAACAGGAACGCGATATGGATGACGGTTTGCGCGATCAGCGTCTTCTCGTCGTAGGCGGCGGCGTTGATGAAGGTCTTCAGCAGGTGGATCGAGGAGATGCCGATGATGGCCGTGGCGAGCTTGACCTTGAGCACCGAGGCGTTCACGTGCGACAGCCACTCGGGCTGGTCCGGGTGCGCGTTCAGGTGCATGCGCGAGACGAAGGTTTCATAGCCGCCGACGATCACCATGATGAGCAGGTTGGAGATCATGACGACGTCGATCAGGCCGAGCACCACCAGCATGATGATGGTCTCGGTCAGCTTGGTCGGACGCGGCGCGCCCTCGATCGCCACCGCGCTGATGATGTGGTCGAGTGCCGCCTGGTTGCCGAAGGCCGCGCCGATCAGGTCGGCGAGCTCGACCCAGAAGTGCCAGACGTACACCGTCTGCGCGAGGATCAGGCCGAGGTACAGCGGCAACTGCAGCCAGCGGCTGGCGAAGATGAAGGCGGGAATGGGGCGCATGGCGCGCGCCTCGCCCGAGGGGCGGCCGGTTTCGGGTTTCGACATGGGTTCTCGTGGTCTTGCGATGAGGCGGACGGGCCGCCGGGTTGATGGCGGCGCGGGCCGCTCCGGAAGGCGCGTAATTTAGCATAGCGGCGCGGTCGGCCGGATCGATTGCGCTTGCGCCGCGCCCTTTACAACGCATTGATTGGGTGGTCTTATTTGGCCATGCAGGGCGCGTCGATCCGCGCCGGAGAGGAACCCCCATCCAGGAGGAGTCGAACGATGTCCAGTTCCAACATCGAATCGGTGCTGCACGAGACGCGAATCTTTCCGCCGGCCGCCGACATGGTCAAGCAGGCCAACATCTCCGGCATGGCGGCCTATCAGGCGCTGGTGGCCGAAGCCGAGCGCGATTTCGAAGGGTTCTGGGCGCGCCTCGCACGCGAGAACCTCGTCTGGCAGAAACCCTTCAGCAAGGTGCTGGACGAGTCGAAGGCGCCGTTCTTCCGCTGGTTCCACGACGGCGAGTTGAACGCCTCGTACAACTGCCTTGACCGGCACCTGAAGACCCAGCCCGACAAGACCGCGATCGTCTTCGAGGCCGACGACGGCAAGGTCACGCGCATCACCTACAGGGCCCTGTACCATGAGGTCTGCCGGTTCGCGAACGCGCTGAAAGCCAACGGCGTGAAGCAGGGCGACCGCATCCTCGTCTACATGCCGATGTCGATTCACGTGGTGGTCGCGATGCAGGCCTGCGCGCGCATCGGTGCCACCCACTCGGTGGTCTTCGGCGGGTTTTCGGCCAAGTCGCTGCAGGAGCGCATCATCGACGCGGGCGCCAGCGTGGTGATCACCGCGGACGGGCAGTTCCGCGGCGGGCGCGAGATTCCGCTCAAGCCGGTGGTGGACGAGGCGTTCGCGCTGGGCGGCTGCGAGGGCATTCGCAGCGTCATCGTCTACCGCCGCAGCGGCACCAAGGTGCCGATGACGGCGCCGCGCGACATCGACTGGGAGGCCTTCGTCAAGGGGCAGCCTGACACCTGCGAGCCGACCTGGGTGAACGCCGAGCACCCGCTCTTCATCCTCTATACCTCGGGCTCGACCGGCAAGCCCAAGGGCATCCAGCATTCCACCGGCGGCTACCTGCTGTGGGCCGCGCTGACGATGAAGTGGGTGTTCGACAACAAGCCGGACGATGTCTTCTGGTGCACGGCGGACGTCGGCTGGGTCACCGGCCACACGTACATCGCCTACGGCCCGCTCGCCTGCGGGGCGACCGAGCTGATGTTCGAGGGCGTGCCGACCTACCCTGACGCGGGGCGGTTCTGGAAGCTGATCCAGGACCACAAGGTGAACGTGTTCTACACCGCGCCGACCGCGATCCGTTCGCTCATCAAGGCGGGGGCCGACCAGCCGAAGAAGTACGACCTCTCCAGCCTGCGCATCCTCGGCACGGTCGGCGAGCCGATCAACCCGGAAGCCTGGATGTGGTACCACGAGACCGTCGGCGGCGGGCGTTGCCCGATCGTGGACACCTGGTGGCAGACCGAGACCGGCGGCCACATGATCACGCCGCTCCCGGGTGCGACGCCCACCAAGCCGGGCTCGGCGACGCTGCCCCTGCCGGGCATCATCGCCGACATCGTCGACGAGACGGGCCAGTCGGTCGGCCGGGGAAAAGGCGGCATCCTGGTGATCAAGCGCCCTTGGCCGTCGATGCTGCGCACCATCTGGGGGGATCCCGAGCGCTACAGGAAGACCTACTGGCCGGACGACTTCAAGGGCAAGTACTACCTCGCCGGAGACGGCGCGAGCACGGACGAGGAGGGCTATTTCCGCATCGTCGGCCGCATCGACGACGTGCTGAACGTCTCCGGGCACCGGCTCGGCACCATGGAGATCGAATCCGCCCTGGTGGCCAACACCGCGCTGGTGGCCGAGGCGGCCGTGGTCGGACGGCCGGACGAGCTCACCGGCGAGGCGATCGTGGCCTTCGTCGTGCTGAAGGGCGCGACGCCGCACGGCGAAGACGCGAAGAAGATCGCGCTGGAACTGCGCAACTGGGTGGCCAAGGAGATCGGCCCGATCGCCAAGCCGAAGGAGATCCGCTTCGGCGACAACCTGCCGAAGACGCGCTCCGGGAAGATCATGCGACGCCTGCTGCGCGGGATCGCCAAGGGCGAGGCCATCACGCAGGACACCTCGACGCTGGAGAATCCGGCCATCCTGGAACAACTCGCCAGGCCGCAGTAAGGCGGGGCGGGGGCTCCGGGGCCATGGGAGACGAGGACCGGCGCGGGCAGCGCCTTGCGGCACTCTTCCTGCTGGGCGCGGTGCTGTTCAATTTTCCGTTGCTCGCCGTGGTCAACGTGCCGGTGATGGTGTTCGGCATCCCGGTGCTCTACGCCTACTTCTTCCTGGCCTGGGCGGGCCTCATCTTCCTGATGGCCCGGGCGGTCGAGCGCGACGCCTGAGGCGCTCGCCGCGCGCCGGGAGCCGGGATGCTGCAAGGCTGGGTCATTGTCCTCACCTCGTTCGCCTACCTCGGGCTGCTGTTCGCGATCGCCTACTACGCCGACCAGCGCGCGGACGCCGGCCGCTCGATCATTGCCAGTCCGTACATCTACAGCCTGTCGCTCGCGGTCTACGCCACCGCGTGGACGTTCTACGGCAGCGTCGGCCGGGCGGCGAGCGACGGCGTAGGCTTCCTGCCGATCTACATCGGCCCGACGCTGATGATCGCGCTGTGGTGGATCGTGATGCGCAAGATCCTGCGCATCAGCAAGCAGAACCGGATCACCTCGCTGGCGGACTTCATCGCTTCCCGTTACGGTAAGAGCGCGCTGCTCGGCGGCGTGGTGACGGTGATCGCGGTGATCGGGATCCTGCCGTACATCTCGTTGCAGCTGAAGGCCATCTCGAACAGCTTCACCATCGTGCTGCAGTACCCCGAGATCATCATGCCGGACAAGCTCGGGGCGGTACCCTTGTTGCAGGACACCGCGTTCTGGGTGGCCCTCATCCTCGCGGCCTTCACCATCGTGTTCGGCACCCGGCACCTCGATACGGCGGAACATCATGAAGGCATGGTCGCCGCGATCGCGTTCGAATCGGTGGTCAAGCTGGTGGCCTTTGTCGCCGTCGGCGCCTGGGTCACCTGGGGCATCTACGAGGGCTTCGGCGACCTCTTCGCGCGCGCCTCGGACGCGCCTGCCCTCGGGCCCCTGCTCAATCCGCTGGAAGGCGTGGCCGGCAGCTATTCGAGCTGGTTCTGGCTGACGGTGCTGTCGATGCTCGCGATCATGTTCCTGCCACGCCAGTTCCAGGTGACGGTGATCGAGAACAAGGACGAACGTCACCTGAAGAAGGCGATCTGGCTGTTCCCCCTGTACATGCTGGCGATCAACCTGTTCGTGCTGCCGATCGCGTTCGGCGGGCGCCTGCACTTTGCCGACGGCATGGTCGATGCGGATACCTTCGTGCTGACCCTGCCGATGGCCGCGCAGCAGGAGTTGCTGACCCTGGTGGTCTTCATCGGCGGCCTGTCGGCGGCCACCGGCATGGTGATCGTCGAAACCATCGCGCTCTCGACGATGGTCTGCAACGACCTGGTGATGCCGGTGCTGCTGCGCCTCGGCGCGAGATGGCTGAACGCGCGCGACGACCTGACCCGCCTGCTGCTCGGCATCCGGCGCGGTGCGATCGTGCTGGTGCTGCTGCTCGGCTACGTCTACTTCCGGCTTGCCGGCGAGGCGTACGCGCTGGTCTCCATCGGGCTGATCTCGTTTGCCGCGGTGGCGCAGTTCGCGCCGGCCGCGCTCGGCGGCATTTTCTGGAAAGGCGGCACGCGGCGCGGCGCCCTGGCCAGCCTGTGCACCGGCTTCGCGGTCTGGTTCTATACCCTGCTCTTGCCCGCGCTGGCGCGCTCGGGCTGGCTGCCCGAGGCGCTGCTCGAGGTGGGGCCCTTCGGCATCGGCTGGCTGAATCCGGTGGCGCTGTTCGGGGTGTCCGGGCTGGACCCGATCACGCACGCCATGATCTGGAGCATGTTGATGAACGTGGGCGCGTATGTCGCGGTGTCCCTGATGTACGCCCCGAGCGCCGACGAGCACCGGCAGGCGACCCTGTTCGTCGATGTCTTCAAGCGGCCCGATGCGGCGGGCGGGGCGCACCTCTGGCGCGGCACGGCCTCGGCGCCGGAGCTGTACAACCTGCTCGCGCGCTTCGTGGGCGCGGGGGTGGCGGCCGAGGCCTTCGCCGCGCACGCGCGATCGCGCGGTGCGGATCGCGCCGGCGACGGCATAGAGGCCGATGCCCGCCTCGTGCATTTCGTCGAAACCCAGCTCGCGGGCGTGATCGGCGCGGCCTCGGCGCGCATCATGATGGCGGCGGTGGTCAAGGAGGAGGCGCTCTCGCTCGAGGAGGTCCGCGCCATGCTGGACGAGGCCTCGCAGGTAATCGCCTACAGCCACCGCATCGAGCAGAAATCCCAGGAACTGCAGCGCGCCACGGAAGAATTGCAGGCGGCGAACGACCGCCTGACCGAACTCGACCAGTTGAAGGACGAGTTCGTCTCCACGGTCTCGCACGAGCTGCGCACGCCGCTGACCTCGATCCGAGCCTTCTCCGAGATCCTGCGCGACAACCCGCAGTTGCCGGTCGCCGAGCGCGGCCGCTTCCTCGGCATCATCATCAAGGAAACCGAGCGCCTGACCCGGCTGATCAACAACATCCTCGACCTGTCGCGGCTGGAAAGCGAGCGCACCGAGTGGCACGCCGCACAGGTCGACCTGCGCGACGTGATCGCCGATGCGGTGGCGGCGACCAGCCAGTTGTTCAAGGAACGCGAGGCCCGGCTCGAGATGCGCCTGCCCGCGCAGGTGTCTCCAGTGATTGCCGACCTGGATCGCATGATGCAGGTGGTGCTCAACCTGCTGTCCAATGCCGTGAAGTTCATCGCACCGGGCCAGGGGCGCGTCGAGGTGACACTGGCCGAGGAGCGCGGCTTCGTGCGGGTCGACGTGCGTGACAACGGGCCCGGAATCCTGACGGAGAACCAGGACATGATCTTCGAGAAGTTCCGGCAACTGGGCGACGGCGCCGCCGGCAACCCGCAGGGCAGCGGGCTGGGCCTGCACATCAGCCGGCGCATCATCGAGCACTTCGGCGGGCGCATGTGGGTGACGAGCACGCCGGGGCAGGGCGCCTGCTTCTCGTTTACCCTGCCCCTGGCGCAGCGGCTGACCGAGGCCGCCTGAGCCGCCGATGACCCGCAAGGTCCTGAAAACGCCATGACCCGTAGGGTCCTGATTGTCGATGACGAGCCGAATATCGTGACGTCCCTCGAGTTCCTGATGCGCGCCAACGACTACGAGGTGTGCAGCGCGCGTACCGGCGAGGAAGCGCTTGCCGAGGTGGAGCGTTTAGACCCGGACGTGCTGCTGCTCGACCTGATGCTGCCCCATCCGGGGGGGCTCGAAGTCTGCCGGCGGATTCGCGGCAATCGCCGGCACGACCACATCAGGATCGTGATCCTGACCGCCCGCGACCGCGCGGCGGAGCAGGAGCAGGGACGTGCCCTGGGGGCGGATGCCTACCTGATCAAGCCGTTCTCCACCCGGGACGTGGTGGACACCGTGCGCGGACTGATGCCATGAACGAGGCGGCACGCTCGGCCGCCTATGTGGTGGACGACGATGAATCGATCCGCGCGCTCTGGCAGTGGCTGATGCAGTCCCGCGGCATCGACGTCCACACCTTTGCGTCGGCCGCCGACTTCATCGCCGCGTACCGCGACGCGGGGGCGGCCTGCCTGGTGCTCGACCTGCACCTGCCGGACATGAGCGGGCTCGAGTTGCAGCAGCACCTCAGGTCGCGATCGGTGGAGATCCCGATCGTCTTCGTCACCGGTCACGGCGACGTGCCGACGGCGGTGAGCGCGCTGAAAAGCGGTGCGGTGGATTTCATCCAGAAGCCGTTCGACTACCGACTGGCCGTGCAGACTGTCGAGAAGGCGATCGAACACGACCGCGAGGCACGGGTGCGGCGCGCGCGGCGCAGCGAGATCGATGCGCGGCTCGCCCTGCTCACGGAACGCGAGCGCGAAGTGCTGGAACGGGTGGTCGATGGCGGCCAGAACAAGCAGATCGCCGGCGAGCTCGGCATCAGCGTGAAAACTGTCGAAGTTCACCGCGCGAAGGTGATGGAGAAGCTGGCGGCGACATCGCTGGCGGACCTCGTGCAACTGATGCTGCAGCGCAACCAGGAAGGGGAACGGGACACCGGGACAAGCTGACGGGCGCGCATTAGGGTTTTCCCCAATGGCTCCCTGTGCGACCGGACGCTAGGATCACCGCTGGAGCGGACCGTGCCGATGCGGCAGGGTCCCCGGAACGGGAGGCGCGCCTTGCAGGCTGCAGCGCAATGTGCCGGAAATCGTGACGCTGGTCAGGCTGGCGCGGCGCGGCATTCACCCGGTGCGCGTGCCCTCCGTGGTCTCGATCGCGAGGACCGAGGGCGCATCCAGCGCCTTGCGCAGGTCCTGGCGGACTTCCTGCCAGCGGAAGCGGATCGAGTTCCTGACGATCTCCTCGTCATGCTGCTTCAGGTCGTCCACGACCGGCGCCCAGTAGATCAGCGCCGAGGGGCTCTCCGAAAAGGAAAATTCGCCGTCGACCTGCGCGTTCCAGTCGCACAGCGCGAGGCGCGCGTGGACGCGTCCGGCATGCGCCGCGAACTCGGGGCCCGCGTCGGCCGGGGTGCCGGTTTCCGCGAGGATGGCCTCGACCAGCCCGCACATCAGCGGCCCGACCGGCGCGTCGGCGCGACCCGCGTTCCGGCGCAGCATGCCGCCCGCGTAGACGGAGAGATCCGACAGGCAGGCCAGCCAGACGTGCCACTTCGCGATATTGGTCGATTCGACGAAACGATCGTCGTCGAACAGTTCGATGAAGCGGGTTCCCGCGCGGGTGCGCAGGTAACCGTACAGGGTCATCTGCGAGACGTAGCTGGAGCGCGTCTTCAGGAAGTGCTCGAGTCCATAGGCGTCGCGGATGGGGTCGAGGCGCCTGCCCAGACGCAGTGTGCGCAGCCTGTGGAGGATCCGCTGGAAGAAGCCGGCGGGCGGCGAAGGCTCGGTGTCGGGCGTTTGCATGGGGGCATTATCGGGTCTTGTGGCGGTGGCAAGTTAACTTTTGCCTGCGCTACAATCGCCCGCAGGGTGGAAAGGGGGTGCCGCATCGAACGGCGCCGCGGGAGTCCGGGTTCCGGATTCAGGGGATAAAAGAGGAGGGCACGACATGGCAGTCGACAGCAACGAAGCAGCACAGCGGGTCGTTCACTGGAACCGGACACGGAACCTGATGATCGTCCACATGGTGATCTGGTTCATTTTCTCGTTCGTGGTGCATTGGATCGCACCGGCACTCAACAAGATGACTTTCAACGCCTTCCCGCTCGGCTATTACATGGCCGCACAGGGCGCGCTGGCGGTCTTCGTGATCCAGCTCTTCATCTTTTCCTGGCAGCAGGACAAGATTGACCGGGAAACCGGCCAGGCCGAAGACTAAAAAAGGGGAGACGGACCATGTCATTCTTCAGAATGCAGGGCGCGTTCATCGACAACCTGCCCAAGATTTACGGCTTCTATACCGGTGGCTTCGTGGTGTTCGTCGCGCTCATGGCGCTGGCGGAAAAGATGGGAATGAAGGAAGACACGATCGGCCTCATGTTCGTGGGCTTCACCATCGCCATCTACGCCCTGATCGGCTGGTTGTCGCGAACCATGCAGCTCGATGCGTACTACGTCGCGGGACGGCAGGTGCCAACGGTGTTCAACGGCATGGCGACCGCGGCGGACTGGATGTCCGGCGCTTCGTTCGTGGCGATGGCCGGCGGCATCTACATGGGCGGCCACCCCTACCTCGCCTTCGTGGTGGGCTGGACCGGCGGCTACGTGCTGGTGGCGGTGCTGATGGCGCCCTACCTGCGCAAGTTCGGCTGCTACACGGTGCCGGACTTCATCGGCACGCGCTACGGCGGAAACTTTGCGCGCCTGTGCGCGGTGCTGGTGCTGGTGATTGCCTCGTTCACCTACGTGACGGCGCAGATCGACGCCACGGGAACCATTGCCTCGCGCGCGCTGCTGATTCCGTACGCGGTGGGCGTCTGGTTCGGCCTCTCCGGCATCCTGCTGTGCTCGATGCTGGGCGGCATGCGGGCGGTGACCTGGACGCAGGTGGCACAGTACATCGTGCTGATCATCGCGTACCTGGTGCCGGTGATCTGGATGTCTAACAAGCAGGGCTTCGGCGCGATTCCGCACCTGGTCTACGGCGACGCGATCGCCCGGATCGCGGAACTCGAGGTGCTGCACCAGGTCGGCGTCCTCAAGCCGGCGGCGGCGCAGGCCGGGATGAGCGCGCTGACCACGCTGCACAACGCGCCTCCCGACACCTTCGTCGGGTCGGTGCGCTTCGTGACGCTGGTGGCCTGCATGATGATCGGCACGGCCTCCCTGCCGCACATCCTGATGCGCTACTTCACGACGCCGTCGGTTCGCTCGGCGCGCGCCTCGGTGGCCTGGTCGCTGTTCTTCATCTTCCTGCTGTACTTCACGGCCCCTGCGCTGGCGACGTTCACCAAGCTGCAGATTCTCGATCCAAACCTCCCGACCAGCATCATCGGCAAGCCGTTCACCGAGGTGATGGCGCTGGAATGGATCCAGAAATGGAGCAACGTCGGCTTCCTCAAGGTGATCGACTCGAACGGCGACGGCATCGTGCAGATCAACGAGTTCTTCATGCGCGGCGACATCGTCGTGCTGGCGACCCCGGAGATCGCAGGATTGCCATACGTCATCTCGGGCCTGGTGGCCGCGGGCGGCATGGCGGCGGCGATGTCCACCGCCGACGGCCTGCTGCTGGCGATCGCCAACGCGCTCTCGCATGATCTGTACTACAAGATCATCGACCCGAAGGCGGACGTCAAGCACCGCCTGATCGTGGCGCGCGTCCTGCTGGTGGTCATCGGTGCGGCCGGGGCCCTGGTGGCGAGCATGAAACTGACGGGGATCCTGGGCGCGGTGGCATGGGCATTCGACTTTGCCATGTCGGGCCTGTTCTTCCCGCTGGTGCTCGGCATCTGGTGGAAACGCGCGAATACCGCGGGCGCCATTGCCGGCATGCTCGTGGGTCTGGGCGTCGGCACCTGGTACCTGTACATGGTGAAGTGGGGCGGGATGGCGCCGTGGATCGGCATCGATGACCTGCGCTTCGGCATCATCGGTGCGGGCGCCAGCCTGATTGCCATGATCGTGGTGACGCTGGCCACGCCGGCGCCGGATCAGGAGACCCAGGACATGGTCGACGAGATCCGCGTGCCGAAAGGCAATACGGTGCTGGGCTCGACGCACTGAGTACAGTTGCTGCAATATGGGCCGGGGCGAGCGATCGCCCCGGCTTTTTTCATTCTGCCGCGCGCGCCGTGCGCGATATGAGGGTGCTCGATGGTTGACCCGTTTCCGGCCTGGGTGCTGGTCCTTGACTATCTCCTGGGCGTGATCATGTGGACGTTGATCGGCCGCTGCGGGATGAACATCTTCCTGCCGGTCAACAGCCGGTTTTTCTTCATGCGCTTTTTCGTCAAGGCGACCGATCCGCTGCTCAAGGTGTTTGCGCCGATCACGCCGGCCTTCCTCATCCCGCCGCTGGTGCCGCTGTACGTGGCGTGGTTCTTTTTCATGTTCCGCTTCTATGCCTTGCCCGGATTGATGGGCTACACGGTGATGGGCATGCTGTCGTTTCCGCTCGAAGGCGAGATTGCCGCCAGCATCGCGCGGCTGTTCGGGCGCTTCGTGAACTAGGCGTCACGGCACCCCGATGGTTCCCGCGCTGCCGCCGTCCAACCTGACCGCGCTGGTCGCGCTGCCCGCGCTTGCGTTCGATCTGGAAACCACCGGGCTGGACGTGCAACACGACCGGGTGGTGCAGGTGGGTGCGCTGGCGCTGTCGGGCGCGCGCCTGCTCGATGCGCCGCGCATCGACCAGTTGATCGATCCCGGAATGCCGATGCCCGCCACGGCAAGGCGCATCCACGGGCTGGACGACGCGGCGGTGCGCGGCGCGCCGCGGTTCGCAGATTTCGTCTCGGTGCTGCAGGGGTTGATGTCCGGCCGCGTCCTGATCGGGCATCACATCGGCTTCGACCTCGCGATCCTGCGCCACGAGGCGGCGCGGGCCGGCGTCGCCTGGCGCGATCCGCCGAGCCTGGACCTCGCATTGCTGGTGGGGGCGCTTGAGCCCGGCATGACGGATCCGACGCTCGAAGCCGTGGCGGCGCGCCTGAACGTCGTCGTGCACGGCCGCCACAGCGCGCTCGGCGATGCGACCACGGCGGCCGGGATCTTCGCCGCCCTGCTGCCGCGACTGCGTGAGGCCGGCCTGTCCACGCTCGGCGAGGCGCGCGCGCTGGCGGCACGGCGCGAGGACCTCGTGCAGCGTCAGGCCGCATCGGGCTGGCATCGGGTGCCGGACGGCGCGCCGGACATGCCCCCCGCACGTCCGGCGCGTCTTGACACCTACGTGTTCGAACGCCGGATCTCGGAGATCATGAGTTCGCCCGCCGCGATGGTGCCGGCGGACGCAAGCCTGCTGGAGGCGGCGCGGCAGATGTCGGAACGGCGCATCGGGGCCTTGCTGGTCGGGTCACCCGACGCCGCACCGCTGGGGATTCTCACGGAGCGCGATGTCCTGCGCGCGACCGCAACCGGCGACGCGCAGCCGGGCAGCACGCGGGTCAGCGAGATCATGTCGCGTCCGGTCCAGACCATGGGCGCCGAGGAAATGCTGTATCGGGCGCTGGGGCGGATGGATCGCATGGGGATTCGCCACCTGTGCGTGGTCGACCCGGCGGGTCGCGCGCTCGGCATGGTGTCCCAGCGCGACCTGCTGCGACATCGGGCGCGGGCGGCCTTTGCCCTGGGCGATGCCATCGACGTGGCGCAGGACGTCACCGGCCTCGCCGCGGCGTTCGGCGGCGTGCCGCAGGTGGCCGCGGCGCTGGCTGCCGAGGGTGTGGGCGGCCCGGACGTTGCGCAGGTGGTATCGAACGAACTGCGCGCGGCCACGGCGCGCGCGGCGGCCCTGGCCCTGCAGGGGATGCGGGAGAAATACGGCGACGCGCCCGCGCCCTGGAGCCTGCTGGTGCTCGGTTCTGGCGGGCGCGGCGAAAGCCTTCTCAGCGCCGACCAGGACAACGCCCTGGTGCATGCCGGCACGCCTGACGACGATCCCTGGTTCGCGGCGTTCGGCGAGGCCGTGGCCGACATTCTCGACGCGTCCGGCGTGCCGCGCTGCCAGGGCGGGGTGATGGCGGCGAACGCGCCCTGGCGCGGCACGCGCGAGGACTGGTCGACGCGCATCGGTGGCTGGCTGCGCCGCGCGCGGCGCGAGGACCTCCTGAGCGTGGATATCTTCTTCGACCTGCGGTCGGTTGCCGGCGACGCCGGCATCGCGCAGTCCCTGCACCAGAACGCGGTGACCGCGGCCTCGAACGCACCGGCCTTCCTTGCGTTGCTTGCCGAATCGATCACTGCGATGGCGCCCTCGCTCGGCCTGTTCGGGCGCCTGCGCACCGAGAACGGCCGCATCGACGTGAAGCGTTGCGGACTGCTGCCACTCGTCGGACTCTCGCGCACGCTGGCCTTGCGCGTGGGGTCGATGGCGGCTTCGACGCCGGATCGCCTGCGTGATGCCGCGGCCGCCGACAGGATCTCGCCCGCGGATGCCGGGCTGCTGATCCGCATCCACGCCGACCTGATGGGACTGGTGCTGCAGCAGCAACTTGCCGACCTCGAGGCGGGCGTGCGTCCGTCGAGTCGCGTCGAGACGGCCCGCCTGGGACGTCAGGGCGCGCGCCGACTCGCCCGGCAACTGGGTCGGCTGGAAGAGATCGTCCAGGCGCTGCGCGCCGCCGTGTCGCGCTAGCGTCGGACCGGGCCCGGGGCCCGCTGGGGCGGGTACAATGGCCGCCGTTCGGAGAGATGGCCGAGCGGCTTAAGGCGCACGCTTGGAAAGCGTGTGTACGTTCATAGCGTACCGTGGGTTCGAATCCCACTCTCTCCGCCAGTCTTGCAGCCGGGTGTCGCGCCGGCGCGAGGCAGTTCGATCAATGGCGGGCCTCCCCGCATTGCAGCCTGGTGAACCTGGTCAGGTCCGGAAGGAAGCAGCCACAGCCGGTTACTGCAGGTGCCGGGGTCAGGCTCGCCACCCGCTGTGTCGAGGGGGAATCCGCAGGGATCCCCCTCGACCCGCTGATAGAATCCTCCGCATGAGTTATCAGGTTCTCGCCCGCAAGTGGCGTCCGCGATCCTTCGAGACGCTCGTCGGGCAGGCCCACGTGGTGCGGGCCCTGCGGCACGCGCTGACCGAGAACCGCCTGCATCATGCCTACCTGTTCACCGGCACGCGCGGCGTCGGCAAGACCACGCTCGCGAGAATCCTGGCGAAATGCATCAACTGCGAAACCGGCGTCACGGCGACGCCCTGCGGAACGTGCAGCGCGTGCACCGAGATCGACGCGGGCCGGTTCGTCGACCTGCTCGAGGTCGATGCGGCGACCAACACGCGCGTCGATGAAATGCGGCAATTGCTCGATACCGCCCAGTACGCGCCCTCGCGGGGCCGCTACAAGGTGTACGTGATCGACGAAGTCCACATGCTGTCCACCTCGGCCTTCAACGCCATGCTGAAGACGCTGGAGGAGCCGCCGGAACACCTCAAGTTCATCCTGGCGACGACCGACCCGCAGAAGATCCCGGTGACGGTGCTGAGCCGCTGCCTGCAGTTCAACCTGAAGCAGATGCCGGCAGAGGAGATCTCCGCGCACCTGGAGCGCCTGCTGAAAGCGGAGGCGGTGCCGCATGAGCAGGCCGCACTGCCGCCGATTGCGCGCGCTGCGGCGGGCAGCATGCGCGACGCCTTGTCGCTGCTGGACCAGGCCATCGCGCATGGCGCCGGTCGCGTGGAGGCGGCGCCGGTGCGCGAAATGCTTGGAACGGTCGACCGGGACTTCATCGTCCGGCTGCTGGATGCCGCGGCGGACGGCGATGCGGCTGCGGCGATCGAAACCGCGGACGCCCTGCGCGCCCGCAGTCTGTCCTTTGACGGCGTCCTCGCCGACCTGGCTTCGGCCCTGCTGGAGGTCGCCCTGCGCCAGGTCAGCCCCGATGCGGCGATCGAAGACCTGCTCGATGCAGACCAGGCGCGCGCGCTGGCCGAACGCCTGGATCCGGAGACGGTGCAGCTTTTCTACCAGATCGCCCTGCAGGGGCGTACCGACCTGCCGCTTGCCCCGGACGCGCACGCCGGGTTCCTGATGACGATGCTGCGCATGCTGGCCTTCCGGCCGGAGGACGATGTGGCAGCGGCGACGCCGGCGCCAATACGACAGACGGTGCAGAAGCGTCGCCCCGACACGCCGGCGCAGGGCGCCGCGCGTGGCAAGGGCCCCGACGCAGGGCCGGCACGCCGCGCGACGGTCGTCGCCGATGGAGCCGCGGCGGAGGGTCCGTGGCTGGACCTGGTGCGCCAGCTGGCGGTGACCGGCGCCGCGCGCGAGCTGGCGCGCAACGCGGAGATGACGGGGCGCGACGCGAACGGATTCGACCTGCTCGTGCCGAAGTCCAAGGCGCATCTCGCGGAGCGCGCGTTCATGGAGAAGCTGACCGCCGCGGTGGAAGCCCATCTTGGTCGGCGCGTCGCGCTTCGCGTGACCATTGGCGAGCCCAAGGGCGATTCGGTGGCCGCGGAGGACTCGCGGATCAAGGACGCGAAGAAGGCCGAGGCCGTCGATTCGATGCAGCGTGACGGGTTCGTCAAGGATCTCGTGAAGATGTTCGATGCAAGCGTTGTGGATTCCTCCGTTCGACCCACGCGTGATCCGGGCTGAGACCGGCACACGCAGGAAAAGGCAGCCATGAAAGGAAATATCGGGCAACTGATGAAACAGGCACAGGCGATGCAGGAGAACATGCGTCGCATGCAGGAGCAGCTCGCGTCCGTGGAAGTGGAAGGCCAGTCCGGCGCAGGGCTGGTGAAGGTGGTGATGACCTGCAAATACGATGTCCGGCGCGTGAGCATCGATCCCTCGCTGGTCGGCGATGACCGCGAGATGCTGGAAGATCTCGTCGCCGCGGCGTTCAACGATGCCTCGCGCCGCGTGGAGACCACGGTGGCGGAGAAGATGGGCAGCGTGACGGCCGGGCTCGGCTTGCCGCCGGGCATGAAGCTGTTCTGAAGGGCCGCCACGTCCCGCGGGCGACCCGAGCAAGGTCAGAACGATGTCCAAGGTCGTGATTCCCACCGCACGGGGGCTGGAGGCGCTGATCGAAGCCCTGCGGGTGTTGCCGGGCGTCGGACCGCGCTCGGCGCAGCGAATCGCGTATCACCTCCTGCAGCACGAGCGCGCGGGTGCCGGCCGATTGACGGAAGCGCTGGCTGCCGCCCTCGAAGGGGTGCGCCATTGCGCGCGCTGCAACAACTTCACCGAAGACGAGGTCTGTGCGCTGTGCAGTTCGCCGCGCCGCGACGGCTCGCAATTGTGCGTGGTCGAGACGCCGGCGGACCTGTCCATGGTGGAGCAGACGCTCAGCTATCGGGGCCAGTACTTCGTGCTCATGGGTCGCCTCTCGCCGCTGGACGGCGTAGGGCCGCGGGACATCGGCCTGGACCGCCTGCTGGCGCGCGCGACCGAGGACGAGGTCCAGGAAGTGATCCTTGCCACGAACTTCACCAATGAAGGCGAGGCAACTGCGCACTACATCGCCCAGATGCTGGCTGCGCGCGAGGTACGCACCACGCGGATTGCCCGCGGCGTGCCACTTGGCGGCGAGCTCGAGTATGTCGATGTGGGCACGCTTTCACAGGCCCTGCTGGACCGACGCGGCCTGTAGCAGACACCTCGCCGATCGCTTGCCCGGAACTCGATCCATGTGTGAAAATGTCCAATTCCGGCAAATACTTATCAAAACCACGGTGCCGGCCGCGCAACAAGGGGAAGGATGATGAAAATGACTCTGAAACGATGGGTGGTGACACTCGCTGCGGCGGGCGCGACGGCGTTCGGTACGGCGCATGCGCAGCTCGAAAAACCGGACGTGCATATCGCCGTTGGTGGCAAGGCGGCTTTCTACTATCTCCCCCTGACGATTGCCGAGCAGCTCGGCTATTTCAAGGACGAGGGCCTGAAGGTCAAGATCAGCGATTTCAAGGGCGGTTCGGCCGCGCTGCGTGCCGTGGTCGGCGGCAGCGCGGATGTGGTCTCCGGCGCGTACGAGCACACGATCAGCCTGCAGGCGAAGAAGCAGCATTTCCAGGCGTTCGTCCTTCAGGGGCGCCTGCCGCAGATTGCGCTTGGCCTGACCACCGCCAAGGCCGCCACCTTCACGTCGCTGAAGGATCTCAAGGGCATGAAGATCGGGGTCACCGCGCCGGGCTCCAGCACGCATAACCTGGTCAAGCAGATGCTGACCAAGGCGGGGCTCGACCCGGAGAAGGATGTCTCGATCGTCGGCGTCGGGACCGGCGCGGGCGCGATCGCCGCCATCAAGGGGGGGCAGATCGACGGGCTGTCGAACGTCGATCCGGTGATGACCAAACTCGAGCAGGACGGGGCGATCAAGGTGATCGCAGACACGCGAACCGCCAAGGGCACGCAGGAGATCTGGGGCGCCCCGCTGCCGGCCGGTTGCCTGTACTCGCCGCTCGAGTTCGTGCGCAAGAACCCGAACACCATCCAGGCGCTCACCAACGCGATCGTCCGGGCGAACCGGTGGATCGCGCAGGCTTCGGCAACCGACCTGATCAAGGTCGTGCCGCCCGAGTACCTGCTGGGCGATCAGGCCCTGTACATGTTCAGCTACAACAAGGTGAAGGAGGCGATCTCGCCCGACGGCATGATTTCGGATGTCGGCGCGAAGGCGACCCTCAAGGCGATGGCGGCGTTCGTGCCGGGGGTCGATCCGAAGACCATCAAGCTGGACGAGACCTATACCAACGCCTTCGTCCGGAAGGCGACCGCGAAGTACAAGTGACGCCGGCGCTCTCGCTCGACAACATCACCTGCACGTTTGTCGCGCGCGAGGACGGTTCCAGCCGGTACACGGCGGTCAAGGACACGACGCTCGTCGTGGCGCCGGGCGAGTTCGTGTCCGTGGTCGGGCCCACCGGCTGCGGCAAGTCGACGCTTCTGAATGTCGCGGCGGGCCTGCTCGCGCCCTCGGCTGGCGAGGTGCGGGTAGACGGCGTGCCCCTGGAGGGCATCAACCGGCGCGCAGGGTACCTGTTCCAGGCCGAGGCGCTGATGCCCTGGCGCAATGCCTTGCAGAACGTCGTGGCGGGCCTCGAGTTCCGCGGCATGGCGCGCGAGGACGCGCGCGAGCGGGGCGAGGACTGGCTGCGCCGCGTCGGCCTTGCGGGTTTCGGCGATCGCTATCCGCACCAGTTGTCCGGGGGCATGCGCAAGCGGGTGTCGCTGGCGCAAACGCTGATTCTCGATCCCGAGTTGCTGTTGATGGACGAGCCGTTCTCGGCGCTCGACGTCCAGACGCGGCAACTGATGGAGAACGAGCTGCTGGATCTCTGGTCCGCGAATCGCCGCTCGGTGGTGTTCATTACGCACGATCTGGAAGAGGCCATTGCGCTCTCGGACCGCGTGGTGGTGCTCTCGGCGGGGCCCGCGACGCGGCCGATCGGGGAGTTCCACATCGACCTGCCGCGTCCCCGCGATGTTTCCGAGATCCGCCTTTTGCCGAGATTCGTGGAAATCCACTCGCAGATCTGGCACGCGATGAAGGACGAGGTCTTGAAAGGCTATGCACAGCAACGAAAGTGAACCCGCGCGTTCCTGGCGCGAACGTTTGCGGCCCGGGCCACGCAACCTGCGCGCGTACCAGGTGCTGGTAGCGGTTGTCGGCGCGGTGTTCTGGTATGTCGCAACCAGCCCGACATTGCTCCCGCCCCTGTACTTCGACGATCCGCACAAGGCGGCGTTCTTCTTCGGCGAGCCGGTGCAGGTCGTGCGCCGCATCTGGGACTGGTTCTCGGGCGGCGACATCTATCGCCATCTCTGGGTCACGCTCCTCGAGACCCTGCTTGCATTCGTGATCGGCACGGTCCTCGGCGTCGTGGTCGGCGTCTGGCTGGCGCTTGCCCCGACCGCCTCCGCGATCTTCGACCCGTACATCAAGGCGGCCAACGCGATGCCGCGGGTGATCCTGGCGCCCGTGTTCTTCGTCTGGTTCGGATTGGGAATGGCCTCCAAGGTCGCCCTCGGCGTCACCCTGGTGTTCTTCATCGTCTTCTTCAACGTCTACCAGGGGGTGCGGGAGGTCAGTCCCGTGGTGCTCGCGAATGCGCGCATGCTGGGGGCCTCTCCGCGCCAACTGCTGCGCTACGTCTACCTGCCAAGCGCGACCAGCTGGGTGTTCGCCAGCCTGCACAATTCCGTGGGTCTCGCCTTCGTTGGCGCGGTCGTCGGCGAGTACCTTGGGTCGTCGGAAGGCGTCGGTTACCTGATCCAGCAGGCCGAGGGTGTGTTCGACATCAATACGGTCATGGCGGGAATCGTCGTGCTGACCGCCTTCGCGCTGGTCCTCGACCGGTCGGTCACGCTGGTGGAACGGCGGTTGATGGTCTGGCAGCCGCGCAGTGGAGAGACCGAGCGGCTCTGATGTCGGCGCCGCGCCGCCGATGCCCGACATGCGACCGGTGAACTGCGGCGTCCCGCTGCCGGTCCTGCGCCGCGAACGTCCTGCGGACGCAGGCGCGGTCAATGCGTTGCTCGAGACGCTGGACCGCGCGCCTGGCGCCTGGCTTGGCTGCGATGTTGAAGCAGATGGCCTGTTTGTCCGGGCCAGCATGGGTCTAAGCGCTCCTGCACTTGCGTTCGTGCTTGACGGGCCCTTGCTGCAGGTTCGCGCCTTGAGCGCGCTGGGGCGTCGGTTGTTGCCGCACGTGGCGCGCCTCGCGGCATTCGAGGTTGGCGTCGACGTGCTGCGCGCGAATCTTCCTGGCGGGGACGGGACGACACATACCGTGCTTGGTGTGTTGCGCGGCTTCCTCGCGCTGTTCGACGCCCGAATGCCGGAACTCGGTTTGTTCGGCGCCTGGAGTTTCGACTATTTCCGCCTCGCGCCGGGGCAGCGGCTGCCCGATGATGGACGACGCCGCCTCGTGCTGTTTTTCGCCGAGCGTATCCTCGTCGACGACACGCAAGGCACGCGCTGGGTCGAGTTCGAATTCCCGACGCTGAATGGTCGGGAGACCGGCGGCACCTTTGCGCCATTGAGGACTGCCGCGATGATCGAGCCCGCGCGGGCAAGCAACCCGGGCGCCCACGCGCGGCGCGTCGCCAAGGGCGTGGAACGGCTTCGAAGCGGCGAACTTGCCGCACTGGTACTGAGCCAGAACCTCGTTCGCGAGATCACGGTACCGCCGAGCGTTGCCTTCGGACTGCTGCGTGCCCACAACCCCTATCCGGCGATGTTCATGCTCAACCTCGGGGGCGAGCATCTGTTCGGCGCATCGCCGGACCTGCAGGTGCGGGCCGATGCGCAATGGGTCGAGAGCGCGCCGGTTTGCGGCACGCTGCGGCGCGGCGCGGAACCGGTGGAAGACGCCGCGCAGTCCGCGACCCTGCTCGGGTCGCCCAAGGAAGCGGCGTCGCTTTCGGCGTGCGCGGATTCGGACCTGAACGACAAGGCGCAAGTCGCCGTGCCGGGGAGCGCGGAACTGGTGTCCCATCGCCGGCTGCATTTCTTCAATACGATCATCCACACCGTGGCGCATACACGCGCGCGCCGGCGCGGCGTGGTGGATGCGTTCGATATCCTGCTTGCCCATGCAACGCCGGCCACCGTCACGGGAATCCCGAAGATGGAGGCGGTGCAGGCCATCGAGGCGCTGGAGAGCGGCTGGCGTCACTGGTATGGCGGGGCGGTGGCACGTGTCGGGACCGACGGCAGCCTGGAGGCTTACACCGTCCTGCGCGCTGCGCGGGTGATCGGGTCCATGGCGGAGGTGCGTGTCGGAGGGAACCTGCTCGTGGACTCCGACCCGACGCTCGAGGAAGCGGAGACGGAACTCAAGGCGCAGACGTTGTTCCGCGTGGTGTCCGGTGAATCGCCGAGGGTGCCGAGTGGACGGCGGATCCCGGCTTGGAAGACGCGCGTGCAGGTGCGGGTGGTTGATCTTGGAGATCCGTGGCTCGCGCGCAGCCTCGACCTGATGGCGCGTGCGGGACTCGAGGAGAGCGCCGGGAGTGATCTCCAGGTCGTGCTGGGGGGGTTCCGCGCGGCGGCGCCCGGCATCGTGCGCGCGCTGTTGCCAAACGCCCGTGCGACGCTCGCGATCGGCGGCGCGGCGCTCGGGCTCCTGCAGGACGAAGGTGCCGCGCTGACGGCGTTTGATGTCGCGCGTTTCGCGCGACCGGTGGACCTTGTGCCGGCGGCCGTCGGCTGTCTGGCAGGACAGTTGCCGGGCCAGGTCGGCTTGTACTCGGCGCAGGGTGTGCGCGCGGGTGCGTTGCCCGGCGGCTGGCTTGAATGCGCCTGCGACGCGCAGGGTTGGGTGCTGGCGGCGGAGCAAGCGACGCAGGGGCGCGTTGCCCTGTTGTTTCGTCCGGATTCAGCCTTGTCGCACCCGGCACAGACCGGGGTTCGGGTGTTGCGCGCGGCCATTGATGCCTTGGCCCTGTGATATCTTCAAAAGTTCCAGTCCGGATCAGAACGGGGAGGGTGGCAGACCATGTTTTCTATTAAGTTTCTAGGACTTACGCTGTGTGCGGCGGTGCTTTCCTCGCCCCTGATGGCGCAGGACTACCCGACGCGTGCAGTGCGCATGATCGTCTCGTTTCCGCCCGGGACGACGCCGGACATCGTCGCCCGTGTGGTGGCGCCGAAACTGCAGAAGGCCTTCGGTCAGCCATTCGTCGTCGAGAACCGCGCCGGGGCGGGCGGGAACATCGCCGCGGACGTTGTCGCGAAGTCGGCCGCTGACGGCTATACGCTGCTGGTCAGCACCAACGCCGCAGTCGCCACCAACAAGGTCCTGTTCCAGAAGCTTCCCTACGATCCGGAGAAGGATCTCGAGACGATCTCGTTGCTGGCGACGGCACCGCAGGCGCTGGTCGTGCATCAAAGCGTGCCGGTCAATGACCTCAAGGGATTCCTCGCGCACATGAAGGCCAACCCCGGACGGCTTTCCTACGGCTCGACCGGGAGCGGAAGCGCATCGCACCTGACGATGGAGGTCCTGAAGAGCCGCGAGGGAGTATTCATCGTGCACATCCCGTACCGCGGATTCCCGCAGGCCGTCGGGGATGCACTGTCCGGAAACGTGCAGGCGATGTTTGCCATCATTCCGGCCGTGCTGCCGCACATCAAGGCGGAGAAGATGAAGGCGCTGGCGGTGACGGGACTCAAGCGCAGCAGCCTGCTGCCCGATGTTCCGAGCGTGCAAGAACTCGGCATGCCGCAACTGGAATCGCTCGCCTGGATCGGGCTGCTGGCGCCCGGCAACACCTCGCCGGAGATCGTTTCGCGACTGGCGGCCGCAGCCCGTGCAGGCCTCGCCGAGGACGACGCGAAAACGTTGCTCTCGCGCGCCGGATTCGACATCGTAGGCAGCACGCCCACCGAGTTCCGTGCATGGCAGAAGGCGGAGATCGCGAAGTGGGGCGCGGTGATTCGCGCGACCGGCGCGACGCCGGACTGAACGATGTCGACGCGTCCCGCTCGGGCTGCCGCCGCTTGCATGACGCTTGCGGCGGTGCGCGAAGAGATCGACCGCATCGACCGCGACGTCATTGCGTTGCTCGTGGAGCGGTCGACGTACGTCGCGCGCGCCGGGACGTTCAAGCGCAATGTGGACGAGGTGCGGGCGCCTGACCGGGCCGCGCAGGTCGTCGCCAACGCGGGCCGGATGGCCGCCGACGCGGGCGCCGATCCGCGCGTCATCGAGAGGATTTACCGGGAACTGGTGGCGGCGTTCACGGACTACGAAATAAGTTCCAGAAAGAGTTGACACTGTTTTTTTAAACCCCGTATAATTGCTGTCTTCGGACGCGGGGTGGAGCAGTCTGGCAGCTCGTCGGGCTCATAACCCGAAGGTCATAGGTTCAAATCCTATCCCCGCAACCATCGCTCTTTAAAAATTCGCAGCCGATCAGTGTGGGCGCCTCATTCGAGGGCGCGCGCGTCACGCCGGTTTACCGGATGGCCGCGATCTCAAGAAGACAGTGCCTACACGAAGTAACTCCGTTTACTTTGAGAGTAGGAAGTGGGTGTTCCGGTTGACGCAAGTCGGCCGGGGTGTCCGCGACTGGCAGAAATGCCGGAACAAATGGATCTAAACTGAAGAGTTTGATCATGGCTCAGATTGAACGCTGGCGGCAGGCTTAACACATGCAAGTCGAGCGGTAGAGAGTAGCTTGCTACTCTTGAGAGCGGCGGACGGGTGAGTAACGCGTAGGAATCTGCCCAATAGCGGGGGATAGCCCGGGGAAACTCGGATTAATACCGCATACGCCCTACGGGGGAAAGCAGGGGATCTTCGGACCTTGCACTATTGGATGAGCCTAAGTCAGATTAGCTTGTTGGTGGGGTAATGGCCTACCAAGGCGACGATCTGTAGCTGGTCTTAGAGGACGACCAGCCACACTGGGACTGAGACACGGCCCAGACTCCTACGGGAGGCAGCAGTGGGGAATCTTGGACAATGGGCGAAAGCCTGATCCAGCAATGCCGCGTGTGTGAAGAAGGCCCTAGGGTTGTAAAGCACTTTCAGTTGGGAAGAAACGCAGAGGGTTAATACCCCTCTGTAATGACGTTACCGACACAAGAAGCACCGGCTAACTCCGTGCCAGC
>DATCYZ010000079.1:0-7078 GCA_036526195.1 Burkholderiales bacterium | reverse complement strand
ACAGCTGGCGATGTGGCTGCCGCTGGTTCCCGCCCTGGACGACATCGCCAGCCGGGGCTGGCATGTCCCCTGGTACGACCGGATCTAGCCCGGCGCGCGGCGCCGCTCGAGGCGCGCCTGCAGGGCCGCCGGGTCAGAAGCCGTCAGCACGAGCGCCTCGGCCTTGCGCGCGTCGATCGCGGCCCAGGGTTCGGCCAGGCCTTCCCGGACGATGTCCTCGAGGCGGGTGGCCAGCACGGTCGAACCCGGATCGAGCCGCGTGATCATCCCCAGGCCGGTCGGCGGCGCGTCCAGCGTGACGACGTCCAGGTCCGGGCGATGCCGACGCAAGGCGGTGATCATGCGCCAGACGTCGCCGCTCCAGAATTGCGTCACGCGCTCGCGCGCGGCGGTGGCCTCGTCGAGCGGGTAGCAGTCATGGACGAGGATCACCGAATCCCGCGTGCAATGCCGTTCCAGGTTCATGAAATCGCGCAGCGCGAACTCGAAGTGGTGCATGCCGTCGATGAAGGCCAGATCGATGCGTCGACCACCGAGCTCGGCAACCGGATCCCGATTGGCGAAGAACGCATCGCTGGTTTCGGCAAAGACCCGGGTGTTCGGCCCGAGACGCGTTTCGACGCGTGGCTTCGGGTCCAGCCCGATGCAGAGGGTCGATGGATCTGCCAGGCACAGCGACTTGCCGCGGAAGACGCCGATCTCGAAGTAGGTCGCGGGACGCAGCGTCTGGTGGAACCAGCGCAGCAGGTCGAGGTAATGCGCGCCCGGCAGCGACAGCTGGGCCTGGCAGTGGTGCGCAAGTGACTGGTCCGGTTGCAGCGCAAGCGCGCGCAGGGCGAGTTCGCGCGCGGCGCCGGGATCATTCTCCCGCAGCCGTTCACCCGCACGCGCGGCAAGCGCCTCGGCCTCGCGCTCGACCGTCTCGCGCCGTGCCGGGGCCCGGGGCTTCACCAGCGAGCGCAGCAGCGCACCGAGCATCAGGCCGCTTCCCGCGACGCGCCCGGACCCGCCTGCGCGCACCATGTCTGCCACACCTCGCGGTACAGGCGCTCCATGCCGAGGGTGAACCCCGCCTCGTCGCGCAGCGGCGAGCGCCCGATGCGCGTGCGCATGCCCTCGCGCATTGCGGCAAGCCCGGTCGTGTCGCTTGCGAGGCCGGCCGCGGCGGCGACATAGGCGTCCGCGTCCGGGGCGGCCAGTGTCCCAAGCTCGACCGCGTCGAGCAGCGTGGCGCCGGCGCGCGACGGAAAGCTGCCGCCGATGAGCGAAACAACCGGCACGCCCATCCAGAGCGTCTCGCAGGTGGTGGTTCCGCCATGGCAGGGCGTGGAATCCAGGCCGATGTCGACCTCGCGCCGCAGCGACATGAACCGGTCCTGCTCAAGGCGCCCGACGAAGCGCACGCGCGCCGCGTCGACGCCCTGCGCCTCGAACGCCTCGCCGATGCGCAGGCGCACATCCCAGGATTCCACCGGCGCGACCAGCAGGCGCGAATCCGGCACCGCGCACAACACCCGCGCCCACAGCGCGATGCACTCGGGTCCCAGCTTGACGACGCCGTTGAACGAGCCGAAGGTGATGAAGCCGTTGGCAAGCGCCGGCAAGGGACCGGGTTCGGCGCAGTCGGACGGCGGGCGGTAGCACCACAGGCAACGCTCGAGTCGCAGGATCTTCTCGAGGTAATGCCGCTCGCTCATGCCGGGCGGGTCCGCCACGGCGTCGCTGATGCGATAGTCCATCGCCCGCATGCCGGTGGTGGCGGGATACCCGAGGTAGGTGATCTGCACCGGCGCCGGCCGGTACGCGAACACGGGCAGCCGGTTCTCGGACGTATGCCCCGCAAGGTCGATCAAAACGTCGATGCCGTCGTCTTCGATCATTCGCGCGGCGGTCCGGTCGTCCAGGCCGGAGAGTTCCCGGAACCCGTGTGCGCGCGCGCGCAGGCGGGCGGTGCACTCGTCCTCGTAGGGCCGGCAGGAGTACAGCCGGATCTCGAAGCCCTCGGGATCGTGATGCTCGAGCAAGGGCTCGAAGAAATACGACACCGCATGACGCCTGAAATCCGGCGACACGTAGCCGATGCGCAGCCGCCGTCCTGGATCGCGATCGTTGCCGAAGGCCTTCGACATCGGGGTGTACGGGTCGGCAAACGTGCGGCCCCAGAGCACATGGGAGCCATGGATCGTCATCGGGTCGACGCCCGCGCGGAAATTCAGCGCGAACAGCTTGTTGCTGTGCGCGAGGCGCAGCGTCGGCTGCAGCGCAAGCGCCCGGTCGAAGTCCTCGAATGCGCGATCGATCTCGCCCAGTTTCAGGTACGAGTTCCCGCGATTCGACAGAAACAGCGCGTAGCGGGGCGAGTCGTTCGCGCCGCTCGCGTTGATCGCGGTCGTGTAGTACTCCACCGCGTGCTCATCGAAACCGCGGACATGGGCAAGGATGCCGAGCAGATGGTTGGCCTCGGAATGCTGCGGCGCATGGTCCAGCACCGCCCGGCAGCCGGCTTCGGCGCCGCGGAAATCGCCGCGCTGATAACACTGCATGGCGGCGGCGATTTGCGCGGACGCCGATTCGCCTGCCGCCGGCCCGGCCCTCGAGACGCGCCGGCCGGCGAGGAGCTCGCGCAGGACGCGCGTCAGCATCCTGCGGTGTCGGAGGCGGCCAGCATGCGCCCGATTCTCTCACCGATACCGCCCGTGCCGGACGCGACGGGGCAGGACGGAACGGGCCCGGGAAAGGCCTGGTCCGACCTGACCAAATTTGGCAGCCCTGTGGCAAGAATGAGGCATGTGAACTACGTCACGCTATTGGGGCCAATCGCAACATGTTGATTTTCATATTTTTATTCTCTGTCGGCCGGCCGTTGGCGTCGCGCCTGGACCGTCTGGGCAGGCATGATTCCTGCGTGTGCTCCCATAGCTGCGTCAGCAGCTGCAATTCTCTTCACCAAAGGAGTACTCATGAAAAAGATGCAGAAGGGCTTTACGCTGATCGAACTGATGATCGTGGTGGCGATTATCGGCATTCTGGCTGCGGTGGCACTGCCGGCGTACCAGGATTACACCATTCGCGCCAAGGTCTCGGAACTGATCCTTGCGGCGTCCGGCTACCGGACTTCCGTGACGGAGAAGGCCCAGATCGACGCCATGACCGCCAGCGCGGGCATCGGCCTCACGGTCGCCACCGCCGGCAAAGTGTCGGCCGGAACCGTGACCGACGCGGGCGTCATCACGATCGACGGAAACTCCGCCCAGATCGGCACCTCGGTCAGCCTCACGCTGACCCCGTCGATGTCCGGCGGCACGGTGGTGTGGAGCTGCACGGGCACGCCGTCCAAGTACTTCCCGGCCTCCTGCCGCTGAGTCTTGCCTGCGGTACCTGACCGCCCCATCATGGCGGTTCGTGGAAAGCCCCTCGAAAGAGGGGCTTTTCATTTCTGCAGGCCGAACCGAGAGATCAAGGCCGCGCGAATCGCGTCCGTCGGCCCCGACCAGTCGCCCTCCCGCGTCTGCCGGTAAAGGCGCACCGAGGGATACCAGGACATCGCCTCGCCACGGCGGCCATACCGCCATTCCGCCGCCGAAGGCGTCAGCACGCAGGTCTCGCGTCCGAGCGCGCCACTGAGGTGCACGACCGACGTGCAGACCGAAACCACGAGGTCCAGCGCGCTCACCAGTGCCGCGGTCTCATCGTAGTCGTCGATCGCCGCGTTCCAATGGTGGATCGCGATGCCCTGCGTGTCGAACAGGGACGCCAGATCCTCATCGACGCTTCCGTACTGCAGGCTGACCCAGGTCAGGCCAGGGAGCTCGAGCAACGGCGCAAGGTCACCGGGCGCCAGGGAACGCACCACGCCGCGCGTCAGGCGCGTGCCGCCGCGCCACGAAACGCCGATCTTCGGCCCCGGGCCAAGGCGATCGAGTTGCGCCCGCCAATACGCGATGCGTTCCGGGTCCGCGCGCAGGTACCCGGCATGGGCAGGAAAATCGGACGCCCGAGACCGCAAGCTGCGCGGCAGATCGCCGGTCGCCGCCTGCACATCACAAGGCAGCGCGACAAGGGCGTCGGCCGATCCAATGCCGCGAACCTGCGCACCGGGAAAGCTGCGGGCGAACAGCTTTTCGAGCCGAGGGTCGCAGGCCAGCGTGCAGTCGACCCCTGCCGCAAGGAGGTCCGGCAGGCAGGAGGCGAACATGATCTCGTCGCCCAGCCCCTGCTCCCCGTACAGCAGCAGGCGCCGTCCTTCTAGGGGTTCCCCCTGCCAGAGCGGCTGCGACAGCGGCGGTCGCGGAACGGAGGCCTTCCGGTCCCAGCGCCAGGCGAAATCGGCCCAACCCTGCGACCAGCGCGCATCCGCAAGCAGCAATCGCGCGCGATACCAGCGCGCATCGGCATGCTCGGGTTGCCGGGCAAGCAGCGCATTGTAAGCACGCTCGGCTGCCTCGAATTCGCCGAGGTGCTGCAGCGCGAGGCCGTGCACGGCATGCGCATCCACCAGGGTCGGGTCTTGTGCGAGTGCCTGCGCGGCAAGCGCGGCCGCCTCGCGGTCACGGCCGATTTCCACGTAACACATGGCAAGCTTTCGCCGCACTTCGGCATCCGCGGGTCCGTTCTCGAGGACCTGCTCGAGGTGCCTGGCCGCCGCCTCCGGTCGACCCTCGCGATAGAGCGAGACCGCGCAGGCCACCCGCGACGCGGCATCCTCCGGCGCGTCGCCCAGGACGTCCTCGTAGAGCGCGATCGCGCGGGCATGGCGCCCGAGCGCCTGCGCGGCCTGTGCCAGGGCGCGACGTTCCGCGACGGATCCTGCACGCAGCGCGAGCGCCCGCTCGAGCAGATCGACTGCCTCCAGCCACTGTCGCCGCGTGGCCAGCAGCAATCCCAGCGCGCCCGCCGCCGCGGCATCACCGGCATCCAGCGCGAGCGCCGCGCGCAGGTCGCTCTCCGCCTCGGCGATGCGGCCCAGGCGAACCTCGATGCGTGCGCGCAAGCGCAGGATCCCCGCCTCCTGCTTTGCGCCATCGCTCAGCGCATCGAGGACTTCCAGCGCGGCGTCACCACGCCCGTCCGCGGCCAGGAGCGTCGCCAGCATTTCGGCCGCAGCGACGAAACCGGCCTGTTGCGCCAGCACCTGCCTCAACAGCGCTTCCGCCCGCGCCGCATGACCCTGGTCGCGCTCGATCTGGGCAAGCCCGTAGCGTGCGGCGACATGCTGCGAATCAAGCGTCAGTGTGGCCTCGAAGGCTTGCGCCGCGCCTGCCGGATCGCCGCGCAGCCTGCGCACGTTGCCCAACACGAACTGCGCGCCGGCGTGTCGGGGGGCGGACGCCAGAATGGCACGCAGCGCGCGTTCCGCCTCCGCGTGCCTTCCCGACTTGGCCAGGTCCTTCGCTTCGAGAAAACGGGATTCGGTGACCGGGTGCCCGGCCGCCGGTTGCCGCATCAGTCTCGCCCGCAGCCAGGCGAGCGCGCCCCCGGGGCTCATGATGGCTTCCCGGTCCCGGCGAGCGCCGCCAGCTGCGCGGCGCCCCTTTCCAGCGGCTGCGCCCAGTCCCCGGGCCGGGCCTGCCGTTCCACGCGCACCGTCCCGTACCAGCGCATGCCGCCGGCCTCGAGCCCGTAGCGCCACTCCGGCACGAATGGCGCCAGCACCAGGCACGGCCGGCCAAGCCCGCCGCACAGGTGCACGAGCGTCTGGCAGACCGTCGTCACGCCATCCAGTGCGACCACGAGCGCGGCGAGATCGTCGAGGTCGGACTGCGGCAGCGCAAAACGCGTGAATCGACCCTTGCAGGCCTGCGTCAGCCATTCGAGCTCCTCGTCCGAGGCGTCGTGCTGCAGGCACACGAAATGCGCCGGCGCATCGCCCAGCAGAGGCGCCAGGGCCGCGACATCGAGCGACCGGGCTGCACTGCGGGTCCGTGCCAGGCCGCCTCGCCACGCCAGCCCGACGAACGGCCCCGCACCCAGCGCGCGCAAGCGTTGATGCCACGCCGCGACGCGCACCGCATCCGCGCGCAGGCAGGGGACGCCCGGAAACGCGTCGGCGCGCGTGCGGAACAGGCCCGGGAGCGACCCGGCTGCAATCTGGTAATCGGGAGACAGGCGCTCGCGGACGCGGGCGCGACCCTGCCCGCGTTCTGCGACGATCACCTCGGCCTCCGGGAAGGACCGCCGGAAGAGGCTGCCGAGGCGCGGATCACATTCGATCGCCACCCGTGCACCCGGCATGCGCAGGTCCGGAAGGCAACTGGCAAACATGATCTCGTCCCCGAGCCCCTGCTCGGGATAGACGATGAGGGCCTTCCCGTCGAGCGCCTCGCCCCACCAGTCCGGGCACCCGTAGTCGCGACGGGGCGACTCGTCGGTGAAGTACCGGTGCTCGTAATCGCGCCAGCCTTCGGCATAGTTCCCCTGCAGGAGGCGCAGCATGCCGCGATTGAAGATGGCCTGGTGCGCGTGCCTGCCGCGCAAACGCGCGCGCTCGAACGCATCGAAGGCTTCATCGAAACGGCCAAGATCCTGCAGCGCGAGTCCGAGGTTGCACAGGGCTTCGGGCATCGAACCGAGGGGGGACAACACCTCCAGCGCCTCAAGCGGACGACCCAGTTCGCGCAGCAGCAGCCCCTTCAACACCCGCGCATCCCCATGCCGGGGATCGATGGGCAAGCCCTTCTCGAGTCTCTCGAGGGCATCCTCATGGCGGTCGCGATCGCGCAACGAGGCCGCCAGGTTGCAATGCGCGACGATGGACGTCGGGCCGAGCGCCACGGCGCGCTCGAGTTGTTCGATCGATTCCGGGCCGGCACCTGCGCGCCTGAGAACGATGCCGAGGTTGCAGTGAGCCGCCACCGAATCCGGTGTCATCAAAAGCGCCCGGCGCAGATCCGCCTCGGCCTGCGCCAATCGACCCGCCTCCATGTGCGCGATGGCGCGTTCGTTCAGCGTGGACGCATCCGGCCGGATCGCGACGGCCACGTCGAAATACCGCAAGGCTTCGGCCGGTCGGCCCAGTCCGCGCAACACGAGCCCGGCCTTCAGGGCGGCATCGTAGTGCGCCGGCGCGCGCGCCCGCGCC
>DATCYZ010000078.1:0-2889 GCA_036526195.1 Burkholderiales bacterium | reverse complement strand
ATCATGGCCACCACCGGCGTGTACATGAGCCTGTTCAACATCTTCGCCAACCTGCTGCACCTGCTGCTCGCCCTCGGCGGCGAGCGCGACTGACGCGAGGCAGGCAATGTTCGCAAAAAGGCGCCTCCGGGCGCCTTTTTTTATTTCATACTCTGGGTTCGAACGATCCGGAGACCCCCATGCGCCTGATGACCCTCAAGCCGAAGCGCGGCGGCGCCCCGCGCCTTGGCGTGCTGCTCTCGGCAGAGCGCGTGCTGGAGATCGGCGCCGCGGCCCGCCAGGCGGACATCGACCTGCCCTTCGATTCCAGCGACATGCTTTCCCTCATCGACGCCGGGCGCGCCGGCCTTGCCGCGGTGCGCCGGGTGCTCAAGGCCACCTCGGGCCATGGCGCGGCGCTCTCGGCCTACCGGGTGCTCGCGCCGATCCCGCGGCCACGGCGCAACGTGTTCTGCGTCGGCTGGAACTACCTCGACCACTTCGAGGAGGGCGCCAAGGCGCGCCCGCAGGTGAAGGAGATGCCGGCGCATCCGGCGTTCTTCACCAAAGCCACCGGCACGGTGAACGGCCCCTACGACGACGTGCCGCTGCACGCCAAGGTGATGCAGACCCTGGACTGGGAGGTGGAACTCGGCCTCGTCATCGGCCGCACCGGCCGCGACTTCACCGAGGCGGACGCGCTGAAGAACGTCTTCGGCTATACCGTGATCAACGACGTCTCGGCGCGCACCGTGCAGCGCCACCACGGCGGGCAATGGTTCCGCGGCAAGAGCCTCGACGGCCACTGCCCGATGGGCCCGTGGATCGTCACCGCCGACGAGGTGCCGGACCCGCAGGCGCTGCGCCTCACCTGCCGGGTGAACGGCGTCACCAAGCAGGACTCGAACACGAAGCACATGTACTTCAAGCTGCCGCGCATCCTGGCCGAACTCTCGGCCGGGCTGACGCTGGAAGCCGGCGACATCATCGCCACCGGCACCCCGGCGGGCGTCGGGCACGCGCGCACGCCGCCCGAGTTCATGAAGGACGGGGACCTGCTGGAGACCGAAGTCGAGGGGATCGGGCTGCTGAGGAACCGCATCCGCGGCTGAGCACCGGGACGCGGGGCGCGCGGCGTCCCGCTCAGCGCTCGAACAGCGCCATGCTTTCGACGTGCGCGGTGTGCGGGAACATGTTGACGATGCCCGCCGCCTTGAGGCGAAAGCCCTTTTCAATCACCAGGGTGCCTGCATCGCGCGCCAGCGTCGCCGGGTCGCAGGAGACGTAGACGATGCGCCGCGGCCACGCCTCGGGCAGCGCCGCCACCAGCACCGCGGCGCCGGTGCGCGGCGGGTCGATCAGCAGCTTGTCGAAGGGCCGGCCGGCGGCAAAGCCGGCGGCGAATTCCGGCTTGAACAGGTCGGCCACGGCGAAACTCGCCTGCAGATCGTTGGCAGCGGCATTGGCGCGCGCCCGCTCGATGAGCGGGCCGCTGCCCTCCCAGCCGAAGACCTCCGCCCCGGCGCGCGCAATCGGCAGGGTGAAGTTCCCCAGCCCGCAAAACAGGTCGGCCACCCGCTCGCCCGGCCGCGGATCGAGCAGACGCAGCGCGCGCGAGACCAGCACCCGGTTCACCGCATGGTTCACCTGGGTGAAATCGGTCGGACGGAATTCGATCGTGACGCCGAACTCCGGCAGGCTGTAGCGCGGCAGCGGCGCGTCGGGCGGGTGGAACGGATGCGCGCCGTCCGGCCCGGCCGGTTGCAGCCAGACGTGCACCCCGGTCTCGATGGCGAAGGCGCGCAGCAGTGCCTCGTCCGCCCCGGTGAGCGGCTCGAGGTTGCGGAACACCAGCACCGTCGCCGCCTCGCCCACCGCGAGTTCCACCTGCGGCAGGCGCGCGCGGATCGACAGCTGCACCGCCATCGCCCGCAGCTTCGGGATCAGCACCGAGACGTTCGCCGGCAGCACCTCGCAGGCGTTCATGTCGGTGACGTAGCTCGAGCGCCGCTCGTGGAAACCGACCATCACCCCGCCCTTCTTCTCGACGAAGCGCATGGTCATGCGCGCGCGGTGGCGGTAGCCCCATTCCGGGCCGTGGATCGCCGGCAGCATCTCCTCGGGCACCACTCTTCCGATGCGCGCGAGGCAGTCCTCCAGCCCGCGCTGCTTGGCCGCCACCTGGGTGCGGCCCTCGGCGTGCTGGGTGGCGCAGCCGCCGCAGGTGCCGAACACCGCGCAGCGCGGCGCACGGCGCGCAGGAGAGGCCTTCAGCACCTGCAGGGTGCGCATCAGGTCGAACGACACCTTGCCGCGCACCCGCTCGGCGATCACCCGTTCGCCGGCGAGCGCGCCCTCGACGAAGGCCACCTTGCCATCCGGCAGGCGGGCGACGCCGCGACCCTCCGCATCCAGCGCCGTGATCGACAGTTCGACCGGCGCGAGCGGGGTCGCGTGCTCAGCCCTGCGGCGCATCCCAGCGCGCGAGGAACTCGACCCAGTGCTTGCCCGGCAGGCCGGCGAGGTGCGCGCGCAGCAGCGCCGCCTCCTCGTCGTGGCGCGCCGCGGTGAGCGCGCCGCGCAGCTTCTGGAAGCGCAGCCACAGCAGGTAGGTGTTCACGGTGTCGGCTTCGCAGTAATCGCGGATCGCCGCGATCTCGCCGCGCCGCCAGCTGTCCCACACCCCGGCGCCGCCGACGCCGATCTTGCCCGGCAGGCCCGCGAGCCGCGCGACGTCGTCCAGCGGCGCGTTGTTCCTCGGCTGAAACATCGCCAGCACGTCCATCAGGTCGAGGTGCAGGTCGTGGTAGCGGTTGGTGTAGGTGTTGCGCCCCGGCTCCCAGAAGCGCGGCGCCTCGACGCCGAGCGCGAGCCCGCGGTAGTTGAGCACCGGCAGGTCGAAGCCGCCGC
>DATCYZ010000077.1:0-5881 GCA_036526195.1 Burkholderiales bacterium | reverse complement strand
CGCTGGAGCGCGTATTCGAGATCTTCCCGCGCCTGCGCGAGCGGCGCCGCCAGCTCGCCGGGACGTTGTCGGGTGGCGAGCAGCAGATGCTCGCCATCGGCCGCTGCCTGATGGGTCAGCCCGACCTCATCATGTTCGACGAACCCTCGCTCGGCCTCGCGCCGTCCGTGGTGCAGGAGGTGTTCCGCACCATCCGGGCGCTGCACGCGAAGGGGCTGACCATCCTGCTCGTCGAGCAGAATGTCGCCGTCTCGCTGAAGATCTCGCAGCATGCCTACGTGCTGGAGAACGGCCGCATCGCCATGTCCGGCCCGGGCGCAGAACTGCTGCACGACGACCGCGTGCGGCAGGCCTACATGGGGCTTTGAAGCAGCGCCCCTCCGGAAAAGGGGTCAGCCCCCGATTTGCGCTGCGCGGTGCCCGAAAATGGGGTCAGACCCCTTTTCCGGACGGAACGCGTTCCTGCCCGCCGAGTCCTCTGGAAAAGGGGTCTGACCCCATTTTCCTAGGACGTCTTGAGCGGGGACTTCTGCCGCCCGGCGGCATCGAAGTTGGTCAGGTCCAGCCAGCGCTCGTACGCGGCGCGCAGCGTGGGCCAGTCGGCGTCGATCATAGCGAACCACGCGGTGTCCCGGTTCGCGCCCTTGGTCCACATGTGCTGCCGGAACAGGCCTTCGTAGGCAAAGCCGAAGCGGGTCGCGGCGCGCTTGGACGGCGCGTTCAGGTCGTTGCACTTCCATTCGAAGCGCCGGTAGCCGAGGTCCTCGAAGGCATGCTTCGCGTGCAGGTACAGCGCCTCGGTGGCGACCCGGCTGCGGGCGATCGCAGGCCCCCAGTAGATGCCGCCGACCTCGATCACGCCGTGCTCGGGCGTGATGCGCATCAGCGACTGGCGCCCCTCGCAGCGGCCGCTCGCGCGGTCGATGACGGCGAACACCAGCGGATCCTCCGGCACCCGAACCTTCTCGATCCAGGCCGCGATCTCCGCCTCGTCCTTCGGCGGTGTCTCGAACAGCCAGTCGAAGCGCGGGACGTTGTCGGCCCCGGCGCAGGCCCGGTACAGGTCGGGCGCATGCTGCGGGCCGATCGGTTCGAGGCGGGTGTAGCGGCCTTCGAGGACGGCGCGCGGCGGTCGGGGGCGGGGGAACGCGGGAATCGTCATAATGGTAACGTATATGTTACTATATGGGCAGAATCGGCGCCGGACCGGCACGCCGGCGGAGGTTCAATCGGGCCGGAGGACGATCTTGCCGAGCGTGTGCGCGGTTTCGATGCGCCGGTGCACGTCCTGCACCTCGCGCCACGAAAGGGTTTCGGTGCGCGTGCCCGCGAGGGTGCCGGCATCCACCAGTTTCGCTACCCCGGCGAGGATCGCGCCCTGCCGTTCCGGCGCGGTGCCAGTGGCCGCGCGCGCGAACATGGCCTCGAAGGACAGCGTGCCGCGCTTGGGCATCAGCAGTCCGACGTTCACCTGCGAGGCGGTCGGGCCGCCCTGGATGGCGCAGATATGGCCGAGCGGGTTCAGCGCCTCGGCAAGCGCCGGCAGTGCCTCGAGCGTGCCAGTGTGGAAGATGTAGTCCGCCCCCGGAACGCCCTTCGCCTTCAGTTGCGCGGCCAGCGGCTTCGTATGGTCGATCACCGCGTCGGCACCGAGCGCCTCGCAGCGCGCCACCGATTCCGGACGCGAGGCGGTGGCAATCACCGTCAGCGCGCAAACCTTCTTCGCCACCTGGATCGCGAGCGAGCCCACACCGCCTGCGCCGCCGACGATCAGCAGCGTGCGCCCCTGGCCCTCGCCGGGTGCCAGCCGGAAGGTCTCGAGGATGCCCTCCCAGACGGTGATCGCGGTCAACGGCAGGGCAGCCGCGTCTTCGAAATCCAGCGTGGCAGGCTTCTTCGACACGAGGCGCGCATCGACGGCAACAAACTCGGCGTAGCTGCCCTGGCGCCGGATATCCCCCGCGAACCACACCTCGTCCCCGGCGCGAAACGCCTTCACGTCCCGGCCAACCGCCTCGACGACGCCGGCGGCATCCCAGCCGAGGATGCGCGGCGCGTTCGGCACCGGCGTGCCCGCGGCGCCGGCGCGGCGCGTCTTGGTGTCCACCGGGTTGACGCCGATGGCGCGCACCTGCACCAGCAGGTCGCCCGTGCCCGGCTCGGGCTTCGCCACCTCGGCAAAGCCGAGCACCTCGGGTCCGCCGTACACCGTCTGCACGATCGCTTTCATCGTGGCGGCGCCTATTTCGAGAAGTTGCCGTTGCGCGCGCCGTGCCCGCCGTCCACGGTCACCACGGTGCCGCTCATGTACGAGGCGCGGTCCGAGGCGAGGAACGCCACCACGTTCGCCACCTCCTCGACCGTCGCCGCGCGCTGCATCGGCGCAGTCTTGTAGGCATCGCGCCAGCCGTCCTCGCTGCCGGTGCGCTGGCGCGCGCCTGCCTTCATCAGCGTCACCAGCCGCTCGGTCTCGGTCAGCCCGGGACAGACCGCCAG
Source organism: Burkholderiales bacterium (assembly GCA_036526195.1). Classification (GTDB taxonomy): domain Bacteria; phylum Pseudomonadota; class Gammaproteobacteria; order Burkholderiales; family SG8-39; genus DATCYZ01. The sequence goes on along the minus strand of DATCYZ010000077.1, from coordinate 3,385 downwards.
CACGCGCACGCCGCGCTCGAGGCTGTAGCTGCCGAGCGCGCGGGTGAAGGCGTTCAGCCCGGCGTTCCCCGTCGTACCGGCGATGTAGCCGTAGTCATGGCGCTCGGCCGCGAGGCCGGTGACGTTGACGATCACGCCCCGGCGCGCCTTCGACATCGCCGCGTAATACGCGCGGGACAGGTTGATGTAGCCGAATACCTTGAGTTCCCAGGCCTCGCGCCAGGTGTCCTCGTCGATGCGCTCGATGTCGCCCGCGGGAATCGCCCCGGCGTTGTTGACGAGGATGTCCGGGGTGCCGGTCGCCTCGAGCAGCGCCGCGGCGCTGCCGCGCTTCGACAGGTCGAGCGCGTGCAGTTTGACCTCCGTGCCGTGCCTGTCGCGCAAGCCCTTCGCCGCCGTCTCCAGCGCCTCGCGGGTGCGTGAAACGATGTGCACCCGGGCGCAGCCTTCCTCGGCCAGCGCGTGCGCGACGCCCAGGCCGATGCCCTTCGATGCGCCGGTGACGACCGCGGTGCGGCCCTTCAGTCTGAGATCCATGTGCCTGTCCGTCCCTGAAATCCGGCCCGGTCCGCGTGCGCGACGGCGTCGCGCGGCTTGAACCGGTCCATGGTGGAGAATTCTATTGCGATCGCGCCCCGAGGGCAGGTGCGATCAGTCTTTCGGCGCCTCGGCCAACAGCGTCGCCACCGCCGCGCCCACGGCGAGGTCCTCTTCCGCGCCGAAGGCATGGCGACGCAGGCGCCCCTTGCGGTCGATCAGGATCAGCGTCGGCGTGCCGCGCATGCCGTAGGCGCGCATGGTGCGCGGCAGGGGATCGCCGGCGTCTTCCGCAGGCGCATCGATGCCGACCGGAAAGCCGATCTGGTACTCGTGCATGAAGGCGCGCAGCGCCACCGGCTTCATGGCGTCGTGGTGCTCGAATACCGTGTGCAGGCCGATGACCGCCACTTCATCGTGCGGGAAGTACGCGTGCAGCCGTTGCGCCTGCGGCAAGCCGTGCTGCACGCAGGCCGGACAGAGCATCTGGAAGGCGTGCAGCACCACCACCCGGCCGGCAAGCTCGGCAAGCCCGATGTCCGCCTCGGCGCCGACCCACGCCGTGGTGGACCAGGGCGGCGCCGCGGGCGCGCGCGCCGCAGGTTGCAGCCCGGCGCTCAGGCGCGCGCCTCCACGCCACACCATTCGGCGACGAACAGCGCCACCGCCTGCGTGACGCGGCGCACCGACTCGAGGTTCACGCGCTCATCAAACGCGTGAATGTTCTCCGCCTTCGGGCCGTAGACCAGCGCCGGAATACCGGCGTACAGGCCGTAGAAGCGCGCATCCGTCGTGCCGGTGCCTGCGCGCAGGCCCAGTTGCGCGCCGGCCACCGTCGTGTGGCAGCGCTCGAGCAGCGCCTGCGCCGGCGTGTCCTTCTGCAGCACGTAGCCCTCGGCCTGGAAGCCGTGATAGACGACAGCGGGCGGATTCTTCGCGAGGAAGGGGTCGGCCTTCGCGGCGGCGGCGATGCAGGCTTCGACGTCGCGACGCACCCCGGCGAGATCCTGCCCCGGATAGAGGCCGATGCGCATGTCGAAGGTGCACCACGAGGGCACGCTGGAGGTCCAGTCGCCGCCCTCGATCTTGCTCACCACGAAGTTGATCGGGTGCGCGTGCTGCGCGAATTCCGGGTGCTTCTTCGCGTTCCACGCCTCCTCGAGCACGTGCAGCGCGCGGATCAGCGGGAAGCAGGCCTCGATGGCGTTCGAGCCGGTGCCGGCGTAGGCGACATGCGCCGGCTTGCCGCGCACCTTCACCTGAAACCACATCACCCCGACCTGCGCGGCGCCGAGTGTCTCGCCCGAGGGCTCGGTGATCAGCGCGGCCTCCGCCTTGTAGCCGCGCGCCAGGCAGGCGAGCGCGCCGTTGCCGGTGCACTCCTCCTCGATCACGGACTGGATGTAGAGATCGGCGGCCGGCGCGAGGTCGATGCGCGCGAGCGCGTCGAGCGCGAACAGGTTCGCCGCGAGGCCGGCCTTCATGTCGCCGGCGCCGCGACCGTACATCCAGCCCTCGGCGATGTGGGGCGCAAAGGGCGGCGCGGCCCACATGTCAACCGGGCCGGTGGGCACCACGTCGATGTGGCCGTTGAGGATCAGCGACTTTCCCCTTGTCGTCTTCGGCCGGTGGGCGCCGACCACGTTCCACGCATCGTCGTAGGACACGGTCACCGGCGAGAAGCCCGGCAGATGCGAGATGTCCTCGACCGCCACCCTCCAGCGGTCCACCGTCAGGCCGCGTGCGCGCATGGCGGCGGCCATCAGGTCCTGCGCCGGGGCTTCGCGCCCGCGCGTCGAGGGAATGCGCGTCAATTCGGCGATGAACGCGACTTCGGCATCGAAGCCCTCGTCGACCGCGCGGCGGATTTTCTGTGAAAGATCGGGCGCGAGCATGCTCAGGCCCTGAAGAACGGCTTGTCGCCGGCGATGGTCACGCGGTCCATCACGCGACGGTAACCGCCGTAGTCGTTGACCGCGATGTGCTGGGTGGAGCGGTTGTCCCAGAGTGCGAGCGTGCCCTTGGTCCAGCGAAAGCGGATCTGGAACTCGGGGCGCTGGCTGTGGCGGTTGAGGAAGTCCAGCAAGGGCGCGGATTCCTCCTCGGTCTGGTCGGCGAAGCGGATCGCGTAGACCCAGTTCACGAACAGGATGCGCCGGCCGGTTTCCGGGTGGGTGCGGATGCAGGGGTGCGCCTGCTCCTTCAGCGCCTCGTCGCTCGCCTTGATGCGCATGCTCTTCAGGTCGTCGTCTGCGTAGGCGCCCTGCGGACCGTAGGAGCGCTTCGCGCTGTGCATGACCTGGAGTTTCTCCAGCATCCGCTGCAGGCCCGGCGAGAGCGCGTCGTACGCCAGCATCTGGTTGGTCCAGATGGTGTCGCCGCCCACCGCGGGCGACTCGCGGCTGTACAGGCAGGTGCCGAGCACCGGCTCGGGCGAGAACGTCATGTCGGTGTGCCAGCGGCCGCCGAAGTTGAGCTTCTTGGTGTCGTCCGGTTCGCGCACGATGCGCATCATCTCCGGATGGCCGTCGAGCGCCTTGATGAAGGGCGTCACCGCAAGCGGCCCGAAATGGCGCGCGAAGCGCTTCTGGTCCTCGGGTTCCAGCACCTGGTCGCGGAAATAGATGACGCAATGCTCGGCGAGCGCGCGCCGCACTTCCGCAACCGCTTCATCCGAAAGCGGTTTCGCCAAGTCCAGCCCGGTGATTTCCGCGCCCCCGGCGCCGCACAACAGGTTGGCCTCGAAGCTGCGGTATTCCGGTCGCGGTTTCAGCACTGCGCTCATGGGGATTCTCCGGTTTTCGCTCAGTTCGCATTCTGCGCCATCGACGCGGCGCCGGTCGGCCGT
>DATCYZ010000076.1:0-64929 GCA_036526195.1 Burkholderiales bacterium | reverse complement strand
TGGGCCTGAGACCGACCGGACGCCGACTCAGGCTATTTGGTAACCTATACGTTACTATTCATGCCCTTTCGGCGCCCCGCCCTACTTCCTCCCCTCCGGCACCCTGATCCCGGGAAAGATCTTGATCACCGCCGCATCGTCCTCGCGCCCGTATCCGGCGCTCGAGGCCTGCATGAACATCTGGTGCGCGGTGGAGGCGAGCGGCAGCGGGAACTTCGAGGCGCGCGCGGTATCGAGCACGAGTCCGAGGTCCTTGACGAAGATGTCGACGGCCGAGAGCGGCGTGTAGTCGCCGGCGAGCACGTGGGCCATGCGGTTCTCGAACATCCAGCTGTTGCCGGCGCTGTGGGTAATGACGTCGTAGAGGGCCGCCGGATCGACGCCTTCGCGCAGGCCCAGGGCCATGGCCTCGGCGGCCGCGGCGATGTGCACGCCGGCGAGCAACTGGTTGATGATCTTCACCTTGCTGCCGGCGCCCGCGCTGTCGGCGAGCCGGTAGACCTTGCCGGCCATGTCCTCGAGCGCGCTGCCGCAGGCGGCGTAGGCCTCGGGCCGGCCGGAGGTCATCATGGTCATCTCGCCGGCGGCGGCCCTGGCGGCGCCACCGGAGATCGGCGCATCCAGATAGAGCAGGCCCATCTTCGCGAGCCGCGCTTCGAGCGCCACCGACCAGCCGGGGTCCACGGTCGAGCACATGACGAAGACGCTGCCGGGTTTCATGACGGCCGCCGCGCCGCCTTCGCCGAACAGCACGGCCTCGGTCTGCGCTGCGTTCACCACCACCGAGACGACGATGTCGCAGGCCTTAACCACGGTGGCCGGATCGGCGCAGGCGGCGCCGCCGTCCTTCGCGAAGGCCTCCGCCGCCTCGCGCCGCACGTCGCAGGCATGCACCGTCCAGCCCTTGCGGCGCAGCGATGCGGCAACGCCGCGCCCCATCGCGCCCAGGCCAATCACGCCGATCTTGCCAGCCATCCGTGTCTCCCGGTAATCCGCGGTGCGGCGCTCAGGCCGCGCGCGCCCGGGCCTTGGGCTCGGGGTACGGGTAGAGCATGTTGAGCGCCACCGACTGGCCGCTCGCCTGGACGATGCGCACGTGCTCGCGCTTCAGCTCGCGCGCGTGCCGCACCCCGCAGGAGTGGGCGATCATGTCGATCTCGCGGTTCATGTTGTTGGCGTAGTTCGCCACGCGCAGGTACTTCTCCTCCACCACCAGCGCGCGCTGCAGGCGCTTGTTGTGCGTGGTGATGCCGGTCGGGCAGGTGTTCTGGTGGCAGCGCAGCGCCTGGATGCAGCCCAGCGAGAACATGAAGCCGCGCGCGGTATTGATGAAGTCCGCGCCCACGCACAGCGCCCAGGCGGCGCGCGCGGAGGTGAGCAGCTTGCCCGAGGCCACCACGCGGATGCGCTGGCGCAGGCCCGCCTCGGTGAGCGCATCCACCACGCGCGGCAGCGCCTCCTCGATGGACAGGCCCATGTGGTCGGCGAGCGCCTGCGGTGCCGCCCCCGAGCCGCCTTCGCCGCCGTCGATGACGAGAAAATCCGGCGCGCTTTCCAGTCCACGCCGCAGCACCGCCTCGGTCAGCTCGTTCATGAAGCGCCAGCCGCCGATGGCGGTCTTCACGCCCACCGGCTTGCCGGTGAGGTCGCGGATGAAGACCACGCGGTCGAGCAGTTCGTCGACATTCGAGATGTCGCGATGGCGGTTCGGGCTGAGCGAATCGCGGCCCTCCGGGATGCCGCGGATCTGCGCGATCTCCGGGGTCACCTTGCGCCCGGGCAGCACCCCGCCCTTGCCCGGCTTCGCGCCCTGCGAAAGCTTGATCTCGAAAGCCTTCACCACGCGCCCGAGTTCAATCAGTCGCTCCGCGGACAAGCTGCCGTGCGCATCGCGCACGCCGTACTTGGCGGTGCCGACCTGGAAGATCAGGTCGCAGCCGCCCTCGAGGTGAAAGGGCGACAGCCCGCCCTCGCCGGTATCCATCCAGCAGCCGGCGACCGCCGCGCCGCGCGAGAGCGAGCGCACCGCGGGCGCAGAGATCGCGCCGAAACTCATGCCGCTCACGTTGACGATCGAGCGCGCCTCGAAGGGTTCCTTGCAGTAGCCCTCGCCGAGCGACAGCGCCGGCGTGGGCAGGCGCTCGTCCTCCAGCACCGGGAACGGGTGGTTGACGAAGATCAGCGCCCCGGGCTGGTGCATGTCGTAGGTAGAGCCGAAGCCCACGGTGCCGCCCTCGTTCTTGGCCAGCCGGTAGACCCAGCCCCGCGTGGCGCGGTTGAACGGCATCTCGTCGCGGTCGCCGGCGAAGAAGTACTGGCGGAAATACTCGCCGAGTTCCTCGAAGAAGTAGCGCAGCCGACCGATGACCGGGTAGTTGCGCAGCACGCCGTGCTTCTTCTGCGTGATGTCGCGGATGAAGACGAAGAACAGGACCAGGAACAGCGCGAAACCGGCGATCGTGCCGACGCCGTACGACAGCACATTCATGACTTCCATCACGCCCCTCCCCGGAACGAACCCGACCCCGGCGCCATCATAGGCGATCTGCAGGGGCGCCGCCGACCCGGACCGCGGACGCCGCAGGGTCTGGATCGCGGGCGCCGGCGACCTGGTTCGCGGATGCCGCTCAGGCGGACTTCAGGCGCTTGACGACCTCGAAGACTTCCATGGCATGGCCGCGCGGATTGACGCCGTAGGCCGCATGCCGCACCACGCCCTTCTTGTCGATGATGAAGGTCGAGCGCACCAGGCATTCGCGGCGCAGGCCGCCGTCGAATTCCTTCTCCTGCAGCACGCCGTACTTGCGGCAGACCACGCCCTCGGTGTCCGAGAGCAGGTTGATCGACACGCCGTGCGCATCGCGGAAATCGGCGTGCGTCAGGCAATCGTCGCGCGACACCCCGAGGATGACGCAGTCCTCCCGCTGGAACTGCTCTTCGTGGTCCGAGAAGTCGATCGCTTCGAGCGTGCAGCCCGGCGTGCCGTCGCGCGGATAGAAGTACAGCACGACGTTCTTGCGCCCCTTGAACGCGCCGAGACTCACCGACTGCATGTCGGCGTCCGGAAGGGAGAACGACGGCGCGGCCTGTCCCGGTTGCAGCATGTCGAGCCGATTCTAATGCATGGGATTGACGTTCCCGCAAGCGCCGCGCCGGGCGGTCGCGCCTGGTTCGCCATCTATAATCGCCGCGTGAATCGCTCGCTGCTCGGCGGCCTGTCACCGCGCGCCTTCCTCGCCCGCCACTGGCAACAGCGCCCGCTGCTCGTGCGCAACGCGCTGCCGGATTTTCGCCCGCCCGCGGGGCGCGCCCTGCTCGAACGGCTGTCGGCGCGCGACGACGTCGAATCGCGCCTCGTGCTGCGGCGGAAGGCGGGCTGGCAGGTGGAACATGGCCCGTTCACGCGCGCGCGCCTTGCGCGCCTGCCGCGCGCGGACTGGACGCTGCTGGTGAGCGGGCTGAACCTCCACCTGCCCGCGGCCGACGCCTTGTTGCGACGCTTCGCATTCCTGCCACAGGCACGCCTCGACGACGTGATGGTGAGCCTCGCGGCGCCCGGCGGCGGGGTCGGGCCGCATGCCGACGCCTACGACGTGTTCCTGCTCCAGGGCACGGGACGCCGCGTCTGGCGCATTGCGCGTCCCCAGGCCTTTGCCGAAGTGCCGGACGCGCCGCTCAAGCTGATCGACGGCTTCGAACCCGAGGAGGAATACCTCCTCGAGCCCGGCGACCTGCTCTACCTGCCGCCGGGCTGGGGGCACGACGGGGTGGCGCTCGACACGTGCACCACCTGGTCGATCGGCTTTCGCGCGCCGGGCGGCGCGGAATTGTGCACCGGGTTCCTCGATTGGCTGCAGGCGCGCGGGTTCGCGGACCGCTGCTATCGCGACCCCGGCATCGCGCCGACCACACGCAGCGCGCAGCTGCCGAAATCGATGATCGCGCATGCGCGACGTTCGCTTTCGGCGATCCGCTGGACGCCGCGCGAGGCGGCGCAGTTCCTCGGCATGACCCTGAGCACGCCCAAGCCGCTGGTCGTCTTCACGCAGCACCGGATGCCCGCTGCCGCGGCATTCGCGCGGCGCCTTGCGCGCAGCGCCGTCGTGCTCGACGCACGCAGCCAGTTGCTCCACGACGGCGCGACCTTCTACGTCAACGGTGAATCCCTGCGCCCGCCCGCGCGTGCGCGCGCGGCGCTCGCGCGGCTTGCCGATGCGCGCCGCGCGCCGGGCCCCGCCCTCGCGCGCGCCGGACTCGCGGCGCTGCTGCGCGAATGGTATGGTCATGGCTGGATATCGCTCGTGCCGGCCCGATGACCGATCCCCTGCCGCCCGAATCGCCCGCCCCCGAGGTGCCCGCGTACGAACGCTTCGATTCCGAGGCGCAGTTCCAGTCCGCCGTGGACCGCCTGCTGACGCTCCCCGGACGCGAGTTGCGCATCTTCGACCCGGACTTCACCGCGCTGAAGCCAAACGCACCTGCGCGCGTCGAGGCCTTCGAGGCGTTCCTGGCCGCAAGCCGCACGCGGCGCATCCATGCCGTGGTGCACGACACCGGCCCCTTGACGCGGCAGTGCCCGCGCATGATGAGCCTGGTCGCGCGCTACAGCCATGCGATCCAGGTGCACCAGACACACCCCGAGATCCGCGAGTTGCAGGATGCCTTCCTGGTGCTCGATGCCGCGCACTATGTGCGACGCCCGGTGGCCCGGTTCTTCCGCGGCGGCGCCGGGGTCAACGACGAGACCGACGCCCTGGCCATGCGCTCACGCTTCCAGGAAATCTGGTCGGCTTCCTTTCCGGCGGTTTCGGCGACCACCATCGGCCTTTAGCGGGCGGCATTTCTTCCTCTTGTGTTGCGCCGCAGTACGTCTATAATCCGCGCGCTCGCCCTGCCGGGCGGGAACAACGTTCCAAGACGTCAACATCTCTACAGGAAAACTCTCCAAAATGAACAAAACGCTGCTGCTCGTCGCAGTGGCGGCCTTCGCACTGGCCGCCTGCGGTAAGAAAGAAGAACCCAAGGCGCCGCCGGCGCCGCCGGCTGCCCCGGCCGCCCCCGCCGCCCCGGCCGCCGCCCCGGCCGCCGCTCCGACCGCGACGCCGACCGAGGCGCCGAAGGAAGAAGAGAAGAAGGCCGACGCTGCTGCGCCTGCCGCGCCTGCCGCTGCCGACGCCAAGCCGGCCGCCGACGCGCCGAAGGCCGAAATGAAGAAAGAAGAGCCGAAGAAGTAAGTTCGCTTCAGCTTCACGGGCGGCGGTGTCCGGAGACGGATACCGCCGTTTTTCATTCCAGCGTGCGCCAGTCGAAGCCCCCGGCCTGCGTCGCCACGCCGATCCAGTCCTCGGCGCAGCCGAGCGCCCCGGCGAGCGCCGCGCGCGCGAGCGCCGGGCGGTTGTTGCGCGCGGACAGGTGCGCCGCGATGACGTGCTGAAGACGGTTGCCGCCGATCGACGCCAGCAGGGCCGCGGCAGCGCCGTTGTCGAGGTGACCCAGAGGGCCGGAGATCCGGTCCTTCAGCCATTTCGGGTAGGCCCCGGCCTCGAGCAGGCCGAGGTCGTGGTTGCACTCGAGCACCAGGGCGTCGCAATCCGCCAGCTTGTCGCGCACGTGCACCGTAGGCGCGCCAAGGTCGGTGAGCACGCCAAGGCGCCGCGACCCGTCGCCGAACGCGACCTGCACCGGTTCCCGCGCATCGTGGGGCACTGTGAACGGGTCGATCTCCAGCGCCCCGACCGAGAAGCGGGTGCGGCCGTCGATCAGCCGGATCGGGGCATCGGCCTGCGTGCGCCCCGCTTCCTCGACGGCCCGCAGGGTGCCGCGCGTCAGGCAGACGGTCGCGCCATGCGCCGCCGCGAAGGCAAAAGCGCTGCCGATGTGGTCGTCATGCTCGTGCGTGACGACGACCGCGTCGATGTCTTCCGGGGCCAGGCCGAGGCGCGCCAGCCGGCGCACGGTTTCACGCAGCGTCAGGCCGCAGTCGAGCAGCACGCGGCTCGGCGTCCCCGCGGCCTGCGCGCGGGCTTCGACGACAAGGCTGTTTCCCTGGCTGCCGCTCGCAAGCGACGCGAAGCGCAGCACCGCGGGCTTACTTGAGCTGCTCGTGCAGCAGCGACAGGATGCGGCGCGTGGTGCCCGAGGTTTCCGGCAGGCCGTCCTTGTTGAGCACCACGACACGGCTCGCGTCGCCGGACTCCTCGACGCGCACGCGGTACTGCTCGGCACTCACTTTCTCTTCCGACTTCCAGAACGCAAGCTTCGAGAGCAGGCCGGGCTTGTCGGCGGACTTCTTCTCCATCTCGGCATTCGGGTCCGCGTAGCGCACGTAGTACAGGCCGCGACGGCGGTCCCGGTCCTCGACCGTGAAGCCGACCCGGTCGAGCGCCAGCCCGACCCGGCGCCAGGCGCGGTCGAAGGAATCGGGCATGTCGAGCAGTTCGGCGCCGTTCACGCCCTTGCTGATCGTGGCGCGCGACGGTTGTGCCTGGCTGGCGAGGATCAACTGCGCGCGCTCCTCCTGCGCGCCGAGGCGCACCATCAGGCGACGCAGGAATTCCGCCTCGAGGTCCGGATCCGGCTGGCGCGGCTGCCAGATGGTCTGGTCGCTGCGCTCGCGGGTGAACACTTCGATCATGCCGCGATGGCTGACGTAGATCTCGGTGCCCTTGCCGTCTGCGGTGCGCTCCATGCGGGTGCGGAACCGGTCGCGCTCCGCGGTGGAGTACAACTGGTCGAGGATCTTGCCGAGGGCGTTGCGCAGGAAATCCTGCGGCAGCTTGGCGCGATTCTCCGCCCAGTCGGTTTCCATGACGCCCGACTCCGGGCGCTCGACGTTGATGAGGAATCCGTTCTCCTGCCAGAAATCCTTCACCAGGCCCCAGAGCTTCTCGGGCGGCTCGGCAATCACCAGCCAGCGCTCGTTGCCGGAGCGCTCGATGCGCATGTTTTCCATGGCCGGCAGCACGTCGCCGCGGCCGGCCTTGGCACGCGCCGCCCGGTCGTTCTCGTACACCGAGAGCGTGGTGGCGGCCTTGCCGGTCGTCGGCACGACATAGCGATCATCGCGCGTCGGGTTGGTCAGGTCGGGCGGGATCTCGAGCGGCGGCAGCGAACCGGCCGACTTGTAGTCGACCTTCTTGCCTTCGAGGATCGTGGTCGCGCCGCTGCAGCCGGCCAGCACGCCGGCCAGCGCAAGCGAGACCAGGGTCGAAGCGTGGCGCATCAAGCGCGACGCTCCACCACGCGCAGGCCCGGCAGCGCGACGCCCGCCTCGTGCAGCGCCTCGCGCACCGTCTCGTGGAAGCGCTCCGACAGCGGCACCATCGGCAGGCGCAGTCCGGGCTCGATCAGGCCCATCTGCGCCATGGCCCATTTTGCCGGCGTCGGGTTCGGTTCGACGAACAGCCGCTGGTGCAGCGGCAGCAGGCGCAGGTTGATCTCGCGCGCCGTCTTCACGTCGCCGACCAGCGCGGCCGCGCACATCTGGTGCATCAGCTTCGGCGCGACGTTCGCCGTCACCGAGATCACGCCGTGGCCGCCGAGCAGGATGAGGGCCAGCGCCGCGGCATCCTCGCCGCTGTAGACGGCGAAGTCGCGCGGGGCGCGCTTGATGAGGTCCGAGCCGCGCTCGATGCTGGCGGTGGCGTCCTTGATGCCGATGATGCCCGGCACCGCCGCGAGGCGCAGCACGGTGTCGTTCTGCAGGTCGGCCACGGTGCGCCCGGGCACGTTGTACAGGATCATCGGCAGGTCGACCTTCTCCGCGATGGTGCGGAAATGGCGGTACTGCCCTTCCTGGGTCGGCTTGTTGTAGTACGGCACCACCGACAGGCTGGCGGTCGCGCCCGCCGATTTCGCGGAGCCCGCCAGTTCGATGGCCTCGGCGGTGGAGTTCCCGCCGGTGCCGGCGATGACCGGGATGCGCCCCTTGGCGTGCTCGACCGCGACGCGGATCAGCGACTTGTGCTCGTCGAAATCGACCGTCGGCGACTCCCCGGTGGTGCCGACGACGACGATGCCGTCCGTGCCCTCGGAAACGTGCCAGTCGATCAGGTTGCGGAAGCGCTCGATGTCGAGCGTGCCGTCCTCGCGCATCGGCGTGACGATCGCGACCAGGCTGCCGGTAATCATGCTGTGACCCTCCCGCTTGCAGGCGAATGCAACATTCTAACCCCCTGAGCCGTCACCGGAAACCCGCCCGGGGGCGACTGAATCGTCGAGTCCGGCAGGCGCGGCGCCCCGCCGGGCGCAGAGCCGCTGGACGACGGCCGATCCGGGCCGGTCGACCCGCCCCTGCTCGAACGCCACGACGTCGAGCAGGACCCCGAACCCCTGCAGCAATTCCCCAGGGTTCAGCAGGAACTCCGGGTTGGACGGCCGTCCGAAGCGTTCGTTCCCCGCCATGAAGGTTTCGTAGATCAGCACCCCGCCCGCGTCCACCGCGTCGGCGATCGCCTGAAACAACGGCCGGTGCAGGTAGTTCGTCACCAACACCCCGGCGAAACGCCGTCCCGGCAGGGGCCAGGGCCGGCCCGCTTCAAGGTCCGCCTCCAGCACCTCCACCCCGGGAACCGGTCGCAGCCCGGCAAGTGCGTCGGCGCTGCGGTCCACGGCCAGCACCGGATGGCCGCGCGCCGCGAGGAAGCGCGCATGGCGCCCCGTGCCGCAGGCGAGGTCCAGCACCGCGCCGCCTGCCGGCACGAGCGGGGCCCAGCGCGCGACCCACAGCGAGACCTGCGATGCGGCATGCTCCGGCATGGCGCGCAGTCTATCGTGTGTCATGTTGCCCCGATCGATGCGACCCACAGAACCCCAAGCAGGAGTCTGTCCATGACGCCGAACCAGGTCACCTTTCCCGGCAGCCAGGGCGTTGCGCTAGCCGCGCGGCTCGACCTGCCGGCCGATGCGCCGCGCGCCTGGTGCCTGTTCGCGCACTGTTTCACCTGCTCGAAGGAAAGCCGCGCCGCGGCCTTCCTCGGGCAGGCGCTCGCGGCGCGCGGCATCGCGGTGCTGCGTTTCGACTTCACTGGCCTCGGCGCGAGCGAAGGCGCCTTCGAGGACACGAACTTTTCCTCGAACGTCGAGGACCTGATCGCCGCCGCGGCCTGGCTGCGCGCGCATCACGCCGCCCCCGCGCTGCTGCTCGGCCACAGCCTCGGCGGTGCCGCCGTGCTGGCCGCCGCCGCGCGCATCCGCGAGGCGCGCGCCGTGGCCACCATCGGCGCGCCGTACGATCCAGCCCATGTCGCCCACTTGCTCGCCCCGGCGCGCGCGGAACTCGAGGCCGAGGGCGTCGCCGAGATCGACCTCGGCGGCCGCCCGTTCCGCATCCGGCGCCAACTGCTCGACGACCTCGCCGCCCAGGATCCCGCAACGGCGATCGGCGGGCTGCGCAAGGCCCTGCTCGTCATGCATGCGCCGCTCGATGCCGTGGTCGACATCGACAACGCCGCGAAGATCTTCGTCGCTGCGAAGCATCCCAAGAGTTTCGTCTCGCTCGACGGCGCGGACCACCTGCTGTCGCGCAAGGCCGATGCCGCCTATGCCGCCGAGGTGCTGGCGGCCTGGGCCACGCGCTTCCTGCCGCCGCCGCAGGCCGTGGCGCCGGAGGCCAATGCGGCCGTCCCCGGCGTGCGCGTGGTCGAAGCCGGCGAGGGCCGCTTCGCGCAGATGATCAGCGCGGGGCGGCATCGCCTGCGCGCCGATGAACCCGCGGCGCTCGGCGGCGACGACACCGGGCCCTCGCCCTACGACCTGGTGCTTGCGGGCCTGGGTGCCTGCACCGCGATGACGCTGCGCATGTACGCCGAACAGAAGAAGCTGCCGCTGGAGCGCGTCACGGTGGATCTCGCGCACGAGAAAATCCATGCGGCCGACTGCTCGGACTGCGAGACGCGCGACGGCAGGATCGACCGCATCACGCGCGACCTCACGCTCGAAGGCCCGCTCGACGCGGCGCAGCGCGCGCGACTGCTCGAAATCGCCAACCGCTGCCCGGTGCACCGCACGCTGAACGCGGAGGTCGACATCCCGACCCGGCTGCGCCCGGGCTAGCGCGGACGCGCCGACGGGTTCAGCCCGCGCTCAGCCTTCGCTCAGCCCGCAGCCATGATGGCCTGCGGCAGCTTGCCCACCTGCGGCAGGTCGCAGGCGAGGATGGCCGCGCGCAGCGCCGCGATGGCCTGCGGCCGCGGAAAGCTGCCCCGCCAGGCGAGCGCGACGCGCCGGTCGGGCGCCGGCCGCGCGAACGGCCGCACGCTGATCAGTTCCCCCGAGCCGCCCGCCACCGAGGTCGCCGGCAGCACCGTCAGCCCGACGCCGCTCGCCACCATCTGGCGGATGGTCTCGAGCGAACCGCCTTCCAGCGCGCGGGCGATGCCGCTGCGGTTCGGCGCGCGGCTGGCGGCATGGCAGAAATCCAGCACCTGGTCGCGCAGGCAATGGCCCTCGCCGAGCAGCAGCAGGCTTTCCTGCGTCAGTTCCCCGACCGTCACCGAGCGCTTCTTCTCCCAGGGATGGCCGTGCGGCAGGGCGACGAAGAAGGGTTCGTCGTACAGCGCCTGCGTGACGATGCCGGGCGATTCGAACGGCAGCGCGATGACGATGACATCCACCTCGCCGCGCTTGAGCGACTCGGCGAGCCGGTGGGTGAAGTTCTCCTGGATCAGCAACTGCATCGCCGGCGCGCGCCGGCGCAGCAGCGGGATCAGCTTTGGCAGCAGGTACGGGCCGATGGTGTAGATCGCGCCGAGGCGCAGCGGCCCCGCGAGCGGGTCGCGCCCGCTGTCGGCCAGTTCGCGCAGGCGCGCCACGTCCTCGAGCACGCGCTGCGCCTGCTCGATCACGGCCTGGCCGATCGGCGTCACCGTCACCTCGCCCTGCCCGCGCTCGAAGAATGCCGCGCCGAGTTCGGTCTCGAGCTTCTTCACGCCCATCGACAGCGTGGGCTGCGACACATGGCAGGCGGCAGCCGCGCGACCGAAATGCCGCTCGCGCGCCACCGCGACGACGTAGCGCAGTTCGGTCAGCGTCATCGCGGCCGAATCTAACCCTGGCGGCGGCGCGCCCAGAAGTAGAGCGGGATGCCGGCGGCCATCACCGCGAGGCCGCCGAGCACCATGTCGCCAAACTTCGGTCCGTACACCGGGTTGCGAACGTAGTCGATGCTCGAGTACAGCATGTACAGGCACATCGCGCAGAAGGCGATCGGCACCACCGGGTAGAGCGGCACGACGAAGCCCGGGCGCGCGCCGCCGCGCACGCGGAACACGAACAGGGTCAGGCCGGTGAGCAGGAAGAAGGTCCAGAACACCGGCGAGGTATAGGCCACCATCGCGGCGAAGCCGTCCGGCGTGCTGGCGCTCGCGCCGACCAGCACCAGCGCGATCGCGCCCTGCAGCAGCAGGGCGTTGGCCGGCGTGCTGCCGGACTCGCGCCAGCGGCCGAAGCGGCCGAAGACGCGGAAGTCCTGTCCCATCGCCCAGGTGGTGCGCGCGCCGGTGAAGATCGCGGCGTTCATCGTCGTCAGCGCCGAGACGCAGACGATGAGCGCGAGCAGGACCGTGGCGCGCTCGCCGGCCACCAGCCGCATCAGGTCGACGCCGACCGCCTTGGACTGCGCCATGCCCGCGAGGCCGAGCGCGGCGAGGTAGCCGGCGTTCACCAGCAGGTAGAGCACGGTGACGATGACGATGCCGCCGACCAGCACGCGCACCATGTTGCGGCGCGCATCGCGCACCTCGCCGCCGAGGTAGGCCGCCTCGTTCCAGCCGCCGTAGGTGAGCAGCACGAAGATCATCGCCAGGCCGAAGGCGCCGCCCCCGCCACCGCCGCCGGTCGCCGGCGCGGTGCCCGGCCCGCCGGTCAGCAGGCCGGCGATGCCGATGAACAGCAGCGCCGAGAACAGCAGGTACTGGAGCGTCTTCTGCAGGATCTTCGATTGCAGGGTTCCGGCGAAATTGAGCAGGGTCAGCGCGATGATGCCAAGCGCGGCGTACACCGCGGCGCTCTTGTCGCCGAGCCGGACGATTTCCGAGGCGTAGTCGCCGAAGACGAAGGCCACGGCGGCGATGGCGCCGGTCTGGATCACGGTCATGCGCGCCCAGGCGAACACGAACGCCACGCCGCGCCCCAAGCCGCGCGACAGGAAGGCGTACTCGCCGCCGGTCTCCGGGTGGCGCGCCGAGAGTTCCGCGTACACCAGCGCCCCGCACAGCGACACCAGCCCGCCCAGCAGCCAGGCGCCGAAGAACGCGGCTTCGCTCGAGGTGTTCCCGGCGACGATGGAGGGCGCCTTGAAGATGCCGACGCCGATCACCATGCCGCACATCAGCACGATGCCGTCCGGCACCGAGAGCAGGTGCCGCGGCCGGGCGTTCACTTCGTTCGTCTTGCCGTCCATGGGTAGCTCCGCTCCTCGGTTCCGTTGTACATGCGCATCTCGCCGCGGATCCGGTCGCCTTCGACCGTCCCCGCGAACAGGTGGTTTGCCGCGCGGCCGTTGACCACCCCGGTCACCGCCAGCTTGATCTCCGCGCCGCGCAGCCGGCTGGCGCGCACCAGCAGGTCGCGGCCCTCGGCGCCGACGTCGACCTCCAGTTGCTGGTACTTCTGCGCGATGCGGAAGGTCCAGTTTCCGCCGTAGCCCGGCACCTCCGCGCGCCAGGTGCCGGCCACAGCGGCCGGCACGATCCAGAGCTGCACCCGCGACAGGCCGCCGATGCCGACGGCCTTCTCGGGCACGCGCATCTCGAGCATCTCGTCGTGCGGCCAGTCGCCGATGCCGCCGTCGTGCGAAACGATGCGGGTACCCGGCTTGAGCGCGAGCAGGCGCGGCATCAGCTTCGCATTGACGTCGGGCAGCAGGTAGAAGGTGATGACCGAGGCGCCCGAGAGGTCGGTGTGGAACAGGTCGCGGGTCTCGAAGCGAGCGCGCTCCGACACGCCGGCCGCCGCCGCGTTGGTCCGCGCCAGCGCCACCAGCGAGGGGTCGAGGTCGACGCCGAGGCCCCGCGCACCGCGGCGCGCCGCCTCGATCACGATGCGCCCGTCGCCCGAGCCGAGGTCGATCAGGGTGTCCTCCGGCCCCACCTCGCCCATGCGCAGCATGCGCTGCACGATTTCGTCGGGCGACACCACGAAGGGCACCGTGCCGTCGTCCCAGGCCCAGGCCTGCGCGTGCGCGCTGATGCAGCCGAGGAGCGCGAGGCAGGCGGCGAGGGTGCGGAGTGTTCTCTGGAGGGTCATGGTGCGCATTGCTTCGAAACGGCGTGCCGCGGCCTGCGGGTAGAATCGCGCCACGCGCCCCGGTAGCTCAGTGGATAGAGCAGCCCCCTCCTAAGGGGCAGGTCGGACGTTCGATTCGTCTTCGGGGCGCCAGCGCCTTCGCCGCGCGCCTCCGGGTCGAAGTGTAACCGAGCCCCCGACCGGCGCCGGACGCCGCTCCGGGTCATTTGGTAACATATATGTTACTATATTGACTGCGCCGGCGTCAGAAGTCCGCCTCTTCCGCCGCCGCCTCGCGCCGCTGCATGCGCCGGTGCTGCCACAGCGCGAACAGGATCGAAGCCACCGTGGCCGCCAGCAGCGCGCCCGAGATCGGCCGGGTGACGAACAGCCAGGGATTGGCGTCGGTCATGATCGAGCGGATCAGGTTGATCTCGATCTGGTCGCCGAGGATCACGCCGAGGATCAGCGGCGCCAGCGGGAAACCGAAGCGCACCATGGCATAGCCCAGCACGCCGAAGACGAGCAGCACGTAGACGTTGGCCATGGTGTTGTTGAGCGCATAGGCCCCCACCACGCACAGGACCAGCACCACCGGGAAGAGCGCCGCCTTCGGCACCGTGGTGATGCGCAGCATCCAGCGCGCGCCGATCGCCAGCAGCAGCACCATGATCGGGTGCGCCAGCAGGTAGGCGGCGAAGATGCCGTAGGCGAGCGTGGCGTTCTGCGAGATGAACAGGGGCCCGGACTGGATGCCGTGGATGGTCAGCGCCCCCAGCATCACCGCGGTCACCGCGTCGCCGGGGATGCCGAAGGCCATGATGGTCACCAGCGAACCGCCGACGTTGGCGTTGTTCGACGCTTCCGAGGCGATGATGCCCTCCGGATTGCCCTTGCCGAACGCGCCCGGATTCTTCGAGAGTTTCTTCGCCTGGTCGTAGGCCATCATGCTTGCGGCGCTGCCGCCGATCGCCGGCAGCACGCCGATCAGCACGCCGATGAAGGATGACCACAGCAACAGGAACGGGCGCGAGACGATTTCCCACAGCACCTTCGCGTGCGACACGGTGAGGCGCGTCGCGCGGTCGATCGCCTGCGCCGCGCGCGCGGCGCCGCCCATGCGCTCGACCTCGGACATGATCTGCGCGAAGGCGAATACGCCGATCAGCACCGGCAGGAACGGCACGCCGCCTTCCAGCCAGGGAATGCCGAGCGTCAGGCGCGGCTGGCCCATGACCGGGTCGTTGCCGAGCACCGTCACCACCAGCCCGATGCCGCCCGACACCAGGCCCTTGAGCATGCTCGATTCCACCAGCCCGGCCACCATGGCGAGCGCGAGCAGGAAGAGCGAAAAGAATTCCCACGGACCGAACTCGAGCGCGAAACTGGCCAGCGGCCCGGTGGTGCCGATCAGGAACACCCCGCCGATCAGTCCGCCGAAAAACGACGCCCAGATGCCGGTCCAGAGCGCGCGCCCCGGTTCGCCCCGCTTCGCCATCGGGTGGCCGTCGAAGGTTGTGGCGATCGCCGAGGGCGTGCCCGGCAGCCCGAGCAGCACCGCGGTCACCAGCCCGCCTGCCGAGCCGCCGACGTAGACCCCGGTCATGGCGGCCAGCCCCTGCAGGGGGTCGAGCCCGAAGGTGAAGGGCAGCACCACGATGATGGTCATGGTGATGGTGACCCCGGGCAGCGCGCCGCCGATGATGCCGACCAGGGTGCCGAGCGCGAGCGGCACCAGGTACTTCACCTGCGCGATGTTGACGAGCCCGGCGCCGAGCAGTTCGTACATGATTTAGAACCCGCTCCAGGCGCCGCGCGGCAGCAGTACCGACAGGTAGCGCTCGAAGGCGAACCACGAGAGCGCCGCCGTGGCGAGCGCGAGCACCAGTTGCGCGGCGAGATGGCGTGGCCGCCAGGAGGGATCGAGAAGCACCTGCGCGGCGAACACGTAGGCGAAGGTGGACAGGCGAAAGCCGAACGCCGGCAGCGCGGCCACGTAGCAACCGAAAACCGCGAAATTCGCGCCCACCAGCACCATGTTGCGCCGCGGTCCGGCAACAGGCGCCGCGGGGGACGCGAGGCGCCGCGCGCGCCAGTCGGAAAAAACCAGCAGCGCGGCGAACACGGCAGTCACGCCAAGCACGATGCGCGGATAGAAACCCGGCCCGATGGGCACCATCGGGTTGCCCTTCAGGCCAAGCGTGAGCGCAAACAGGACGAGGCAGGCCGCGAGCACGGCCAGCCCCGCCCAGCCATCACGGCCGAGCATCTAGCGCTTCAGCAGGCCGAGGTCCTTGGCGAGGTCGCGGTTCAGGTCGTCGTTCTGCTTCAGCCAAGCCGCGTAGGTCTTGCGGTCCATGTAGCGCACGTCGGTGGCCTGCTTCGCCATCGATTCCGCGAACGCCGCTTCCTTTGCCGAGGCGGCGCAGGCGCCTTCCAGCCTGGCGAGCACCGGCTCCGGGGTGCCTTTCGGCGCGAGCAGGCCGCGGTTCACGTCGTACACCACGTTGACGCCGAGTTCCTTCAGCGTCGGGATATTCGGCATGCCCGGGTTGCGCTTCTCGGTGGCGATGGCGATGAACTTCAGCTGCCCCGCCTCGACCTTGCCCTTCTGCGTCATGTTGGCGTCGGTCAGGTCGATATGTCCGCCGAGGATCGCGTTCATGCGCGGCGCGAGGCCCTCATAGGACACGTACTTGAACTTGATGCCCGCCGCCTTCTCGATCAGCGCCGGGAAAAAGTGGCTGGTCGAGCCCAGCGTGGCACCGACGGAAATCTGGCCGGGTCGCGCCTTGGCGTCGGCCAGCATGCTCTTCCAGTCCGACCACGGTGTCTTCGGGCTCGCGGTGAGCACCGAGGCGGTGGACGCGATCATGCAGACCGGCTCGAAGTCCTTGTAGGCGACGTCGGACACGCCGGTGTAGTAGGTCGAATGGATGTAGTCATGCACCGCATACAGCGTGTAGCCGTCGGGCGGCGAGTCCTTCGCCTCCTTGGCGCCCTTGGTGCCGGACGCACCGCCGACGTTGGCGATCACCACCGTCTGGCCGACATGCTTCTGCATGAGCGGGGCGAACGGCCGGAAGATGTTGTCGGTGTCACCGCCCGCGGCCCAGGGCACGATCAGCTTGATCGGACGGTCGGGGTACTGCGCCGCGGCCGGGGCGGCAAACGACGCGACCACCAGCGCCGAAATGAGCGTCTTCATCATGGTCCTCTCCTCAAGTTTGACCGGTCTGCCGACCGGAATTCCTGCCCGCGGCATCGCCACGGGCGCTCCGTCGGCATCATAGCCCAACCGCCGCAGAATGAAGCAAGAATCCACGCTCCGGGACGGCCCACCACCTCAGGCGGGAAAGTCGCGGAATCGCAGGTCCGGGTCGCGCGCGATCTGCTCGGTGAGCGCCACTTCCCATTGCAGGTAGTCCTGCATCGCCGCCTCGATCTGCGAGGCATGGTCGTAGGGCTTGTACCAGACGTCCTCCGCCGGCGGCTCGAGCAATCGCGTGTCGCCGGTTTCGAGCGGCGCGCCGGACGCCTGCCAGGCGCGGGTCCCGCCTTCGAGCACGCGAACCCCGGCCAGACCGAGGCCGGCCAGATCCTGCGCGGCATAGCGCGCGAGGCGGTCGTCCGGCGAGGTGCACACGACCAGCCGCGCGCCGCGAAGCCGCTCGACGTGCGCCGCAAGCCGCGCGCGGATCGCAAAGGCCGCGCCCGGCAGGTGGCCGCGCCGGTACTGCAGGCTGGTGGCGAAATCGAGCACCTCGACGCCGCCGGCCGCCTGCTCGCGCGCGAATTCGGCGAGCGTGAGCGCCTGTGCCTCGAGGGCGGCGAAACCAAGCGGCGTTGCGACGGCCGCGCCGCGCTCGAGCCCGGCGGCGCCTTCCGGCACCGACAGGGTCACCACTTCGGGCCAGCCCATCTGCACCAGCCAGTGTCCGGTCATGATGGCGCGCACGCCGTCGTCATCGGCCAGCACGATGCGCGCGTTGCGCACCGCCACGTAAGTGTCCGTGCCCTGCACCAGTTGGCCGCCGGGCGCGTGCACCGCCCCCTGCAGATGGCCCGCCTCGAACTCCTCGGCGGTGCGCACGTCGAACAGGCAGGTGGTGCGCGAAGCATCGCGCTGCCAGGCTTCCAGCGTGGCGCGGTCGATCGCCCTGACGCCAAAGCGCTTCGCCACCTGTGCGGCACGTTCGACCGCGCGCGCGCGCGCCTGTGCGCCCGGCGCCGACGCCATGCGGGTCTGACCGTGCTCGAGTTCGAAGCCGGCAAGGTGCCAGCCCATGGTGCCGTTCTTCAGCGCCATGATCGGGTTCGGCAGACCGGCGTCGATCAGGGACTGCGCGCCGATGATGGAGCGCGTGCGCCCGGCGCAATTCACCACCACCAGCGTGTCCGGATCGGTCACCGCTTCGGTGACCCGGTGCACCAGTTCTGCGCCCGGGCAATCGGTCGCCCCCGGGATGTTCATCACGCGGAATTCGTTCATCGGCCGCGAATCGAGCACCACCAGCTTCTCGCCGGCGTCGAGCTTCGCCTTCAGGTCCGCGGCGCTGATGCGCGGCGTGTCGTCGCGATGCTCGACATACTCGCCGAAGGCCTTGCTCGGCACGTGAACCCCCGAGTAGACCTCGAAGCCCGCCTTGCGCCAGCCGGCCATGCCGTCCGCCAGGATCGCCACCTCCGACCAGCCGTGGCCCGCGAGCACCTGCGCCGCGCGCGCCGCCAGCGATTCGTCATCGTCCACGAGCACCACCGGGACGTCGCGCCGCGGCACCAGTCGTTCGGCGAGGAATTCCAGCCGCGAGACCGGGCAGCTCGAGGCGAGCAGCAGGTGGCTGCGCGCATGCACGCCCTCCTCGCGCACGTCCAGGATGGCAAGTTCGCCGCCGGCGGCGATCTTCGCGCGCAGGGCCTGCGCGTCGATGCGCGGGGTGTGGGTCGTCATGGGGGGGGGTCTCCGTCACGGTGCAAATCCCGGGCGAGTCTATTCTAGAATCCGGCACGTTCTGCGGAACACCCACGGGAGCTCGAATGGTCTTTCACGGCAAGTGGTACGACGAAGTCGCGGTCGGCGGCACCTTTGGCACCGCGCTCACGGTCACCGAGACGCACCTGGTGCTCGGTTCGGGCATGTTCGGCGACTTCAACCCGCTGCACACCGACGAGGAATTCTCGAAGAAATCCATGTTCGGCTCGCGCATCCTGCACGGGCCGTTCACCAGCGCGCTGGTGGCCTCGCCCGTGGGCATGTACTTCGCGGGCACCGCCATCGCCTACATCGAGCACCGCTGCCAGTTCAAGGCGCCGGTGCGCGCCGGCGACACCCTGCACACCGAGTGGACCATCACCGAACGGCTCGACAAGCCGAAGCACAAGGGCGGCATCGTGGTGATGACCGGCGTCTCGACCAACCAGAAGGGCGAGGTGGCGGTGCTGGCGGACGGGAAGATTCTGGTGGCGGCGAAGCCCAGCAAGTAAATCCTCCGGGCCGATAGGACGCTTGGCGCCTTGCCGTCGCATCGAGACGGTACTGCGCGTGGCGTATTGCCGTCGCAGCATGTACCGGGCCGCTTCGCGACCCGGGATCGGGTAGAAGCAAAAGAACCATCGGCGGTTTTTGGCTTTTCGCTTTTCAACGATCCCGGGTCACGAAGTGACCCGGGAAACGCGGCCTATGCATCCTGACGTCGGTCCTACCGTCCCTCAGCCCCTCCCCGCCCCCTTGGCCTTCTCCCGCTCCCGCAACACCTTCCGCTGCATCTTCCCGGTCGTCGTCATCGGCAACGCGTCGATGAACTCCATCTCGCGCGGGTATTCGTAGGGCGCGAGGCGCGCGCGCACGTGCTGGCGGATGTCTTCCTCGAGTTCCGGTGACGCGCACTGTCCCGCCTGCAGCACGATGAACGCCTTGACGATCATGCCGCGCACGGCGTCCTCCTTGCCGATGACGGCGGCGTTCGCCACGGCCGGGTGCCTGACGAGGCAGGACTCGATCTCGGCCGGGCCGATGCGGTAGCCCGAGGACTTGATGACGTCATCCGACCTGCCCTCGTACCAGAGGTAGCCGTCCTCGTCGAAGCGGCCCTGGTCGCCGGTGCAGCCCCATTCGCCGATGTACTTCTCGCGCGTCGCTTCGGGATTCTTCCAGTACTCGAGGAAGTGCACCGGGTTCGGCTGGCCGCGCCAGGTGCGCGAGACGGCGATCTCGCCGGACTCGCCGCGCGGCACCTCGGCGCCATTCGCGTCGATCACGGCCACGCGATGCCCCGGGTACGGCCGGCCGATCGAGCCGCCCTTCGCCGGCCACGCGGCCTGGCAGTTGCCCACCACGTAGTTGATCTCGGTCTGGCCGAAGATCTCGTTGATGGTGACCCCGAGGTGTTCCTTCGCCCATTCGAACACGGTGACGCCGACGCTTTCGCCGCCGCTCATGATGGTGCGCAGCACGAGGTCGTGCTTCGCGCGCGGTTCCGGCAGCGCCTTCATCATCAGCTTGAGCGCGGTGGAAAACAGGAAGGCATTGCGCACGCCGTAGCGCTCGAGCAGGTCGTAGGCGCGCTCGGCTTCAAAGCGTCCGCGGTAGCCGAGAATCGGGATGCCGAACATCCAGGTCGGCAGCAGCGCATCCATCAGGCCCCCGGTCCACGCCCAGTCCGCCGGCGACCAGAACATGTCGCCCGGTTGCGGGAAGAAATCGTGCGAATGAACGAAGCCCGGGATGTTGCCGAGCAGGATGCGGTGGGGTTTCAGCGCGCCCTTGGGAGGACCGGTGGTGCCGCTGGTGTAGATGATGAGCGCCGGGTCCTCGGCGGCGGTGTCGACGCGCGCGAAATGACGGTTCGCCTTCGCAAGCAGCGATTCCCAGCCGTGGACGCCGGCTTCCCGGGCGCCGCCCACGCCGACGACGTGGCGCAGCTGCGACAGCCGTTCGCGCACCGCCCACAGCGCAGGCAGCGTGGTCGGCTCGGCAAAGGCGACGCAGGCGCCGGAATTCTCCAGCCGGTACTCGAGCGCGTCCGGCCCGAACAGGTGGGAGAGCGGCACCGCGATCGCGCCCATCTGGAACACCGCAAGGAACGCGATGGCCGTCTCGGGGCGTTGCGGCAGCACGATGGCGACCCGGTCGCCGCGCTTCACCCCGAGCGCGGCGAGCGCGTTCGACATGCGGTTGGCGGCCTGCTGCAGGTCCCAGAAGGTCCACGCCTCGCGCGCGCCGGATTCGTCCTCCCAGTACAGCGCGAAGCGCGCGCGGTCCTGGGCCCATCGCCCGCAACAGGCCTCGGCGAGGTTGAAGCGCGCCGGAACGTCCCAGCGCCAGGCGCCGTAGAGTTCGTCGTATCGGTTCATGGCGCGGCCATTGTCGCGCATCGCCGCCGGCGCGGATCGCGAATCAGCGCGCCGCGGGCGCCGCATCGGGGCGCTCGACGAACGGCGTCTCGATGCGGTCGGAGAACTTCAGCCGCTCGAGGTCGACGAGCGGCCTCGCACCGGCTGTCGATTCCGTCGAGGCCTGCGCCACGGGCACCGGATTCGGCGCGGCCTTGATCGGCCCCTCGGCGCTGCGCGCCGCGCGCGATTTCGCCGCCGCCTCGTAGGCCGTGCGTGTCACCAGCGGCGTCGGATTGATCTGGATCACGATCCAGATGACCCAGCCGACGGTAAACGTCATCACGACCGCGAGGAACCGCCAGAACCACTCCCACTCGCCGCGGGGCGGCTTCTGCGGCACCGTCTGCACGCCGACTGGCGGCGACTGCTGTATCGTCTGGCCGGTCGCAGACATGCGTCACTCCCGGGTTTAGCCGAACGTCCCGCGGGAGTTTAGCATTGGCCCTGCAGCGAACGCCGGAACGCGCCCGCCCGAACGGATCGACGATGAAATTCTGCTCCAACTGCGCCGCGCCGGTGGTGCGCCGCATCCCCCCGGGGGACGAACTGCCGCGCTGGATCTGCGACGCCTGCGGCGAAATCCATTACCAGAATCCGAAGGTGGTGGTCGGCTGCGTGCCGGAGTGGGAGGGGCGCGTGCTGCTGTGCCGGCGCGCGATCGAGCCGCGCTACGGGTACTGGACCCTGCCCGCGGGCTTTCTCGAGAACGGCGAGTCCGTCGGCGAGGGCGCGGTGCGCGAGACCCTCGAGGAGGCCGGCGCGCGCGTCGAGCTGGTCGAGGCGTTCACCATGCTGTCGGTGCCGATGGTGAACCAGGTGCACGTGTTCTATCGCGCGCGCCTGCTCGACCTGCAATTCCGGCCGGGCGAGGAAAGCCTCGAGGTGGCGCTGTTCGACGAAGCCTCGGTGCCTTGGGCGCAGATCGCCTTTCGCACCGTGGGGCAGACCTTGCGCCACTGGTTCGAGGACCGGCGCGCCGGCGCCTTCGTCTTTCGCAGCGCGAGCCTGCGCCCGACCTGAGCGTGGTCGGGTGCGCGGCATACGGCCTCAGCGACCGATGCCGGTTTCCGCAGTGGCCGAGATCTTGTGGATCGACAGGTCCGCGCCGGCGAATTCCTGTTCCTCGTCGAGTCGCAGGCCGATCGCCAGCTTGAGCGCGCCGTAGACCAGCACGCCGCCGACCACGGCGACCAGCACGCCGAGCGCGGTGCCGGTGAGCTGTGCCATGAACGAGACGCCGCCCAGGCCGCCGAGCGCCTTGCTGCCGAAGATGCCGCAAGCGAGGCCGCCCCAGACGCCGCACAGGCCGTGCAGCGGCCAGACGCCGAGCACGTCGTCGATCTTCCAGCGGTTCTGCGTGATGGTGAACAGGTAGACGAACAGCGCACCGGCCACCGCGCCGACGACGAACGAGCCGCCGGGATGCATGACGTCCGAGCCCGCGCAGACCGCCACCAGGCCGGCGAGCGGCCCGTTGTGCACGAAGCCCGGGTCGTTGCGCCCGGCCACCAGCGCCGCCAGCGTGCCGCCGGCCATCGCCATCAGCGAGTTGATTGCCACCAGGCCGCTGATCTTGTCGATCGCCTGCGCCGACATCACGTTGAACCCGAACCAGCCCACGGCGAGGATCCAGGCGCCGAGCGCGAGGAAGGGGATCGAGGACGGCGGGTGTGCGTTGATGCGCCCGTCCTTCGAGTAACGACCGCGCCGCGCGCCGAGCAGGATGACCGCGACCAGGGCGATCCAGCCGCCCATCGCGTGCACCACGACGGAGCCCGCGAAGTCGTGGAACTCCTCGCCGAACATGCCCTTGATCCAGGCCTGCACGCCGAACTTCTGGTTCCAGGCGATGCCCTCGAAGAACGGATAGACCAGCGCCACGATGAAGAACGAGGCGACCAGTTGTGGATAGAAGCGCGCGCGCTCCGCGATGCCGCCCGAGATGATGGCGGGCACGGCGGCGGCGAAGGTCAGCAGGAAAAAAAACTTCACCAGGTCGTAGCCGTTCTTCTCCATGAGCCGTTCGCCGGTGACGAAGAAGGTGACGCCGTAGGCCACCGCATAGCCGACCAGGAAGTACGCGACGGTCGACGCGGAGAAATCCGTGAGGATCTTCACCAGCGCATTCACCTGGTTCTTGGAGCGCACCGTGCCGAGTTCCAGGAACGCGAATCCCGAGTGCATCGCAAGCACCATGATGGCGCCCAGAAGTACGAACAGAACGTCAGAGCCGGCCTTGAGCGCTTCCATGATTCCCCTCCCCGTGGTCTCGATTCTTTGAAAATCAGAAACTTGGTAGCAATCTCCGTTCCAAGCCGCTAAGGCATTGAACAGGCTCGATTATGGTGCGTTCCATGGAACTTGGAACCGCGGATTGCGCACCGTTTCGGGGCTGATTGTCGCCATACGCCCCGTTTCGGTGCATGCGCGCCGGGACGGTGCCTGTCACGGTCCGCATTCGCCCTATTGGCTACAATCGCTGCGCCTGTCCTGCCGGAGCACGCCATGGAGCGCCGCGATTTCGTCAAGGTTTGCGCTGCCGCCGCAGTCGCCGGTGTCGCCGGCACCCCGGCTGTCGGCGCGAGCGCGCGCCCCTACGCCCGCGCCCAACTGGTCGACGAGAGCGGCCTGCCCCTGCGCGCGAGTGCCATCCCGGCCGAGCAGAACCTGATCTTCCATTACCCCTACGCCGCCACGCCCTGTTTCCTGCTCAACCTCGGTCGCCCGACCGCCACGCCCCGCACGCTCGCGACCGCCAGCAAGACGGCCTATGAATGGCCCGGCGGCGTCGGCGCGATGCGCTCCATCGTCGCCTACTCGGCCATCTGCGCGCACCAGCTGGCCTACCCGACGCGCGAGATCAGCTTCATCAGCTACCGCCCGGGCAAGAGCGCGCGCAACCGGCACGCCAACGTCATCCACTGCTGCGCCGAGCACAGCCAGTACGACCCGGCGGAAGGCGCGCGCGTGGTCGCCGGCCCGGCGCCGCAGCCGCTGGCCGCCATCCTGCTGGAACACGACCCCGCGAGCGACGGCCTGTGGGCCGTGGGTACGCTCGGCGGCGAGGTGTTCAATGCCTTCTTCGCGAAGTACCAGGTCCGGCTCGAACTCGAGCATGGCGCGGCGGCGCGCCGCGGCGTTGCCGCGACCAGCCGGGTCTATGAACTCACCGAGTATTGCCGGCAGCAGGTGAAGTGCTGATCGCGCCTGCGCGCCCCCGCCACGCACCGTGATTCCCTGGCTGGAACCGGACGATCCGTTCCCGCCGGTCGAACGCGCGCTCGCCGAACCGAACGGGCTGCTGTGCGCCGGCGCCGACCTGGGCGTGGCGCGCTTGCTGGACGCCTACCGGCACGGCATCTTCCCGTGGTACTCGGGACGCGAGCCCATCCTGTGGTGGTCGCCCGACCCGCGCATGGTGCTGCGCACCGACGCACTGCGCATTCCCCGCTCGCTGGCCAAGAGCCGGCGCAACCGCGGCTACGAAGTGCGTGCCGACACGGCGTTCGAGGCCGTGCTCGACGGCTGCGCCGGGCCGCGGCGCGACGATGCCGGCACCTGGCTGGGCGAGGACATGCGCGCCGCGTACCTTGCGCTGCATCGCGCCGGCTTCGCCCATTCGATCGAGACCTGGTGCGAGGGCCGGCTCGCCGGCGGCCTGTACGGGCTGTCGATCGGCCGGATGTTCTATGGCGAATCCATGTTTTCCCGCGCCACCGATGCCTCCAAGGTCGCGCTGGCGGCGCTGGTCGACCTGTTGCGCGCGCGCGGCTGCCCGATGATCGACTGCCAGATGAACACGCCGCTGCTCGCTTCGCTCGGCGCGCGCGAAGTGCCGCGCGCCGGCTTCTTGCGCGAGGTGGCGGCGTTGGTAAACTACCCCGAGCCGCCGGCACGCTGGACCGACCGGTTGCCTGCTGCATAACTCAAGCCATGTCCCGGTTAAACGACCTGCCTCATGCCGTCCTGCAGTTCTACGTGACGGCCCCCTACCCGTGCAGCTACCTGCCCGAGCGCATGGCGCGTTCGCAGGTTGCGACGCCGAGTCACCTGATCACCACCGACCTCTATGGCGACCTGGTGCAGGCGGGGTTTCGCCGCAGCGGCATCTTCACCTACCGGCCGCATTGCGACAATTGCCGCGCCTGCGTGCCGGTGCGCCTGCCGGTGAAGGACTTCATACCGAACCGTTCGCAGCGCCGCGCGCGCGCCCTGCACAGCGGGCTCTCCGCGCATCCGCAATCGCTCAAGTTCCGGCTCGAGCACTACGCGCTGTACCTGCGTTACCAGTCGCGGCGCCATTCCGGCGGCGGCATGGACAACGACAGCCGCGACCAGTACTCGCATTTCCTGCTGCAAAGCCGCGTCGACACGCGCCTGGTCGAGTTCCGCGAAGGCGGCCAGCTGGTGATGGTGTCGATCATCGACTACCTGGCAGACGGCATGTCCTCGGTCTACACCTTCTACGAGCCCGAGCGTCGCGGCGCGAGTTTCGGCACCTACAACGTGCTCTGGCAGGTCGAGGCCTGCCGCGCGCTCGGCCTGCCCTACCTCTACCTCGGCTACTGGATCGGCGAGAGCCCGAAGATGGCCTACAAGGCGCACTTTTCTCCGCTCGAGGGATTCATCGACGGGGTCTGGCGGCGCCTGGACGAGATCGACGCGCCCTGAGCGCCGTGCCATGACTTACGCCCTCGCGCGACCGCTGCTTTTTGCGCTCGCGCCGGAGACGGCGCACGGCTTCACGCTGTGCGCCGCAGACCTGCTCCACGGCGCGGGACTGCTGCAGGCGCTCGCGCCGGCGGTGCCTGCGTTGCCGCTCGAGGCCTTCGGGCTGCAGTTCCCGAATCCGGTCGGACTCGCCGCCGGGCTGGACAAGGATGCCGCCCACATCGACGCGCTTGCCGCGCTCGGCTTCGGCTTCATCGAGGTCGGCACCGTGACGCCGCGGCCGCAGCCCGGCAATCCGCGGCCGCGCCTGTTCCGCCTGCCGCAAGCGCAGGCGCTGGTGAACCGCTTCGGCTTCAACAACGCCGGACTCGACGACTTCCTCGAGAACCTCGGCCGCGCGCGCTGGCGCGGCGTGCTCGGCATCAATATCGGCAAGAACGCCGACACGCCGATCGAGCGCGCCGCGGAGGACTACCTCACCGGGCTCGAGCGCGTCTACGCCGCGGCAAGCTACGTCACGGTGAACGTCTCCTCGCCGAACACGCAGGGGCTGCGCGCGCTGCAGGACAGCGCGGCGCTGGAGGCCCTGCTCGAAACGCTTGCGGCGTCGCGCACGCGGCTCGCCGACCGACACGGCCGCCGCGTGCCGCTGCTGCTCAAGGTGGCGCCCGACCTCGAGGGCGGGCAGACGCAGTCGATCGCCGACGCGGTGCGCCGGCATGGCTTCGACGGCGTCATCGCCACCAACACCTCGGTGTCGCGCGAAGGCGTGGCCGGACTTGCGCACGCCGACGAGGCCGGCGGCCTGTCCGGCGCGCCGATTCGCGCGCGCGCCACCCGCGTGCTCGCGGCGCTGCATGCCGCGCTCGGCGGCGAAGTCCCGCTGGTTGGCGTGGGCGGGATCCTGCGTGGCGCGGACGCGGCCGAGAAGGCGGCCGCCGGGGCCACGCTGGTGCAGCTCTACACCGGGCTCATCTATCGCGGGCCGGCGCTGATCGGGGAATGCGTGCGCGCGCTGGCCGGGGCCGCGCGATGAGCCGCGCCGTGCCGGGGCGCGCATGAAGCGCGCGACCGTGGCGATGATCGACGAGGCGCGCTGCATCGGCTGTGCGCGCTGCATCGATGCCTGCCCGGTGGACGCCATCATCGGCGCCGAGCAATGGATGCACACCGTGGTGGCGGACTGGTGCACCGGCTGCGCGCTGTGCCTGCCGCCCTGCCCGGTCGACTGCATCGTGATGCAGCCGCCCGCCCCCGGCGCGCGCTGGGGCGCGGACGAGGTGCGCGCCTCGAAGCGGCGCCATGCGGCCCGCCGCTCGCGCGCGGCGCACGCCGCCGAGGCGCTTGCGCGCGTGGAAGCCGGCGCGCCGCCAGGCGCCGTGGTGGCCGCGGCGCTCTCGCGCGCGCGCAAGCGCCGGCCATGAATCCGGAACGCCGCTTCGCGCTCTACGACCGCCTGCGCGCGGCGAATCCGCATCCGACCACCGAACTCGTCTGGCATTCGCCGTTCGAGTTGCTCGTCGCCGTGGTGCTGTCGGCGCAGGCCACGGACAAGTCGGTGAACCTCGCCACCGTCCGGCTATTCGAACTGGCCCCCACGCCGCAGCAGATGGTGGCGCTCGGGGTGCCCGGCGTCGAGGATTGCATCCGCACGATCGGCCTGTTTCGCACCAAAGCGAAGAACGTGGTCGCGCTCTCGGCGCTGCTGCTGGAGCGCCACGGCGGCAAGGTGCCGGCGTCGCGCGAGGCGCTCGAAGCGCTGCCCGGCGTGGGCCGCAAGACGGCGAACGTGGTGCTGAATACCGCCTTCGGCGAGCCGACGATTGCGGTGGACACCCACATCTTCCGCGTCGCCAACCGCACGGGCCTCGCCCCGGGCAAGGATCCGCTGGAGGTCGAAACCCGGCTGCTGCGCTTCACCCCGGAGGCATTCCGCAAGGACGCGCACCACTGGCTGATCCTGCACGGGCGTTACGTCTGCCTTGCGCGCAAGCCGCGCTGCCCGGAATGCCCGATCCGCGATCTGTGCGACTTTCGCGCCAAGACGAAGGCCTGAGCCGCACGCCATGTTTGCGCCGAATCGCGACGAAGTCCGGGCGCTCTTCTACGAGACCTGGCGCAAGTACGGCGCCGGACTCGCGCTCGAGGGCGTCGAGGCGATTGCGCTGCAGGCCATCCTGCTCCACCCCGAGTACCACGCGGTGCTGGCCGACCCGGAGCGCACGCGGGCGCGCGACTACTTCCCGGAACTCGGCGAGACCAATCCGTTCCTGCACCTGAGCCTGCATGTCGCGCTCGAGGAGCAGCGCTCGATCGACCAGCCCGCCGGGGTGCGCGCGGCGATCGACGCGCTCACCCGGTGCTGCGCGGACCGCCACGCGGCGCTGCACGAGGCGATCGAATGCCTGGCGGAGATGGTCTGGCGCGCGCAGCGCGAGGGCGCGCCGCCGGACGGGGACGCCTACCTGCGCTGCCTGGCCTCGCGCGCGCTAACCTGAGGCGCGCGGCGGCGGGCATGAAAAAGGCCGCCCGCAGGCGGCCTTTTCACTTCGTCAGGCGGCGTTCAGCGCTGGAAGTGCAGCACCGAATGCTGGCTGGAGAACCAGGCCGCGAGGTCTTCCATGTCCTTCTTCGAGAGCGAGGCGGCGAAGCCCTTCATGATCGGGTTGTTGCGCTTGCCGCTCTTGTACTCCTTGAGCGAATGCAGCAGGTAGTCGTAGTGCTGGCCCGCCAGGATCGGCTGGTCGGGCGCGACCGGCTTGGCGCCGTCGGCGCCGTGGCAGGCCGCGCACACCGCCGCCGCCTTGGTCTTGCCCGCTTCCGCGTTGCCCGCCTGGGCCACTGGCACCGCGAACAGCGCCGCAAGGGCCGTGATCATCAGCATGCGCTTCATCATTTGCTCCCCGCGTAGTAGTTCGCCAGATCGGCCATGTCCTGCTCGCTCAGGCCCGCCGCGATGCCGCGCATCGAGGGATGGGTGCGCGCGCCGGACTTGTAGGCCTGCAGCGCGCTCACGATGTAGGCCGCCTGCTGGCCGCCCAGCTTGGGCACGTGATAGACCTCGGGATAGGCGGTCTTGTAACCGGGAATGCCGTGGCAGCCTTCGCACATGGCGATCTTCTTCTTCGCATCGGCTGCGTTACCGGTCACGGTTTGCGCGGCGGCGGAACCGGCGGCAAGCGCGAGGACGCAGGCGAGTGCAAGGGCACTGGGGCGGAAGCGCATTCTGGAGAACTCGATTTGGGTGAGGAGTAACCCGCGCATTCTAGCGAAACGGGGTGCGGCCCTCAACCGCGCTGCGCCGGGGGACCGGACCCGGCGGATATAATCCGGCCATCCTCTCCGTGAAGGGTTCCCCATGCGTTTCACCGGCTCCGACGAGTACGTATCCACCGATGACCTGACCCTGGCGGTCAATGCGGCCATCCAGCTGCAGCGCCCGCTACTGGTGAAGGGCGAGCCCGGCACCGGCAAGACCATGCTGGCCGTCCAGGTCGCCAAGACGCTCGGCGTGCCGCTGCTGGAGTGGCACATCAAGTCCACCACCAAGGCGCAGCAGGGCCTGTACGAGTACGACGCGGTGTCCCGCCTGCGCGACTCCCAGCTCGGCGACCCGCGGGTGCACGACATCAACAACTACATCATCAAGGGCATGCTCTGGCAGGCCTTCACCGCAGAGTCGCCGGTGGTGCTGCTGATCGACGAGGTCGACAAGGCCGACATCGAGTTCCCGAACGACCTGCTGCGCGAGCTCGACCGCATGGAGTTCTACGTCTACGAGACGCGCGAGCTGGTCAAGGCGAAGAACCGCCCCATCGTCTTCATCACCTCGAACAACGAAAAGGAGCTGCCCGACGCCTTCCTGCGGCGCTGCTTCTTCCATTACATCCGGTTTCCCGACAAGGAAACCATGGAGAAGATCGTCGAGGTGCACTTCCCCAAGCTGAAGAAGTCGCTGCTCAAGGAGGCGATGGAGGTGTTCTTCGAGGTGCGCGAGGTGCCCGGCATGAAGAAAAAGCCCTCGACCTCGGAACTGCTCGACTGGCTGAAGCTGCTACTCGCGGAGGACATCCCGCAGGAGGCGCTGCGCTCCAAGGACCGCAAGACCATCATCCCGCCCCTGCACGGCGCGCTGCTGAAGAACGAGCAGGATGTGCACCTGTTCGAGCGCCTGGTGTTCATGACCCGCGCCAAAGGGGGTTAAGGGGTCGGATCCCTTTTTCCAATGAACCGCGCCGCGATTCGAGACTGCCTTCGAAGGAAAAAGGGCTCTGACCCCTTTTTCTACTGCCCCCTTTTCCGCTGCGCCCGCTTCTGACGCCATGCTGATCGACTTCTTCCTCAAGCTGAAGAGCCACAAGCTGCCGGTCTCCATCAAGGAGTACCTGACGCTGCTCGAGGCCATGGGCGCGGGGGTGATCGGGCAGTCGATCGACGATTTCTACTTCCTTTCGCGCACCACGCTGGTCAAGGACGAGGCGAACTTCGACAAGTTCGACCGCGCCTTCGGCGAGTTCTGGCAGGGCGTGGAGACCATCCCGGGGATCGACGCGCAGGTCCCGCTCGAGTGGCTGCTCAAGCAGGTGGAACTCACCCTCACCGAGGAGGAGAAGAAGCAGATCGAGGCGCTGGGCGGCTGGGACAAGCTGATGGAGACGCTCAAGCAGCGCCTCGAGGAACAGAAAGGCCGCCACCAGGGCGGCAGCAAGTGGATCGGCACCGGCGGCACCTCGCCCTTCGGCGCCTACGGCTACAACCCCGAAGGCATCCGCATCGGGCAGGACAAGAGCCGCAACCGCAGCGCGGTGAAGGTCTGGGACCAGCGCGAGTACCGCAACCTCGACGATTCCGTGGAACTCGGCACGCGCAACATCAAGGTGGCGCTGCGCCGTCTGCGCCGCTTCGCGCGCGAGGGCGCGCCGGACGAGTTCGACCTCGACAACACCATCTCCTCGACCGCACGCAAGGCCTACCTCGACATCCACATGCGGCCAGAGCGCCGCAATACCGTGAAGGTGCTGATGCTGATGGACATCGGCGGCACCATGGACGACCACATCAAGCTCGCCGAGGAGCTCTTCTCGGCGGCGAAGACCGAGTTCAAGCACCTCGAGTTCTATTACTTCCACAACTGCCTGTACGACTTCGTCTGGAAGGACAACCGGCGCCGGCATTCCGAGCGCACCCGCACCTGGGACCTGCTGCACAAGTACGGCCACGACTACAAGGTGGTGTTCGTCGGCGACGGCACCATGAGCCCGTACGAGATCCTGCAGCCGGGCGGCTCGGTCGAATACTTCAACGAGGAACCCGGCGCGGTGTGGATCAAGCGCGTCACCGAGATCTACCCGAAGTGCGTCTGGCTCAACCCCGAGCCGGAGGAGATCTGGGGCTACCGCCAGTCGATCCAGATCATGAAGGAACTGATGAACGACCGCATGTATCCGACCACCATGCAGGGGCTGGAAAAGGCGATGCGGGTGCTGGGGAAATAGCTGTGGGCGTCGCCCAGGCGCGAACGGGCGCCGTCCAGGGTTCTAAAGTAACATATATGTTACCATAGGCGCCTGAACGGCGTCAGGCGAGCTCAACCGCCGGTCCAGATCTGGCTTGGCGTCTTGCCGCAGCCCATCACGTGAACATCGGTGCCCGGGCGCGGCGCGCCCCTGCCACTACCCTTGGTATCGAGGTCCACGCACTTGCCGTGCATACGGCTCGAAGCGCAGGGCCACCTTGTAGCCCTCCTCCGCCATGTCGAACTTGCTGGAGTCGCCCGCGAGGGCCATCAGGTGATAGGTGAGCGCGTTCAGCGCATGCAGGTCGCTGCTCGCCACCTTCAGCTTGAGCGCGGCGTTGAACAATTGGGAAGCCTTCCGCAGGTCGTTGACGCGCAACGCCTCGATCGCTTCCGCCGTCACCTTGCGCTCGTAGGTATCGGCCTTCTTGCGCAGCCCTTCGACGGACACCCCGCTGAGCGCGAGTGCCGTCTCGACCGCCGGCGATTCCGCGCTGCGCCCGGAGAATCCGTCGAAGGTCTGGCAGCCGCCCAGGGCAAGCGCCACAGTCGGCGAAACCAGCGTGCGCCGTCCAGTCATTCCAATGCGGAATTCCGACATACGAACTCCCTCCCCTATGAACTGTGAAGACCGGACGCCGCACTTTCCGGGTCGTCGGGCATCGCGCTGGATGGCGACTGCGGCGCGGCCGGACGCTTGGCGCGACGTTTCGCGTCGTCAAGCCGAACGTGCGTGTACTGCTGTCACGTGTCGTGGCCGACCGGTTTTCGCAAGTTCGTCCCGATCACGAGGACGCCCCTCGCGTGACGCCATGTTCGATGGCGAAACGCACCAGTTGGGGAATATCGTGGATGCCCAGCTTGTCCATCAGGCGGCGCCGGTAGGTTTCGATCGACTTGGTAGAGACGGACAGCCGCTCACCGATCGCGCGGCTCGTATGTCCCTCGACGAGAAGCTGCAGCACCTGCCGCTCGCGCGCAGACAGGCGCTCCAGCGGAGTTGGCGAACCCTGCTCGAGAACGTGGTCGAGCACCGACTCGCGCAGCACCGGGCTCAGATAACGCGTTCCTGACGCCGCCGATCGGACCGCGTCGAACAGTTCGTCGGGCGCGGACGCCTTGAGCACGTACGCCAGGGCGCCTGCGCGCAGCGCCCGATGCGCAAACTCGGCGGATCCATGCATCGACAGCACGACGACCCGGGTCTCCGGAAAATCGGCGCGGATCTTCTGGGTTAATTCGATGCCGTTCATCTCCGCCATCGAGAATTCGACGATCGCGACATCGACCCGGATGCCCCCCAGTATCGATAGCGCTTCTGCTCCACCGGAGGCCTCGGCGACCACGCGGATTTCGGGCGTCGCTGCGAAGATCAGCCTGAGGCCGGCTCGCAGGATGGCATGGTCATCCACCGTGATCACGTGAATCGTGTTCATGCTAGTTGGCGCCAATCAATCCAACAGGCGCGGCGCTCCTGGAAAGCCACACATCCGGCATCGCGCATTCAGGCATACAAGGCGTGAATCCGGCCTCGATTCCCCCGCGCGAGTCGGAGTGTCAGCCCGTCTTGCCGACCGGGCTGAAGTCGATCTGCACGTTGTCCAGGTTGACGGTGGCTTTCGCCTTGGCGTCGCGTGCCGCGATCGCGGTGGGGTTGAACTCGTAGTTCGCGGCGACGAACGCCTCGGCCAGCTTGAAGCTGGTCTGCGCGATGAGCCGCGCGTCCGGCGGCGCCTTCGCGGCCTCGGGCGTGCTGTACGCACGGGCCGCAAGCTGCACGTAGATGTTCTGCGCGAGGTCCTGGATCGGATCCAGCGACAACTGCGGGGCCGCCGAGGCGGCGGACGGGGGGCTTTCGTGGCTCATGGCGCGGTCTCCGGATCGTCAGGTTCCGATGCTACCCCCTTAAGCCGCAATCAGGACATCGGCATCGGGCCTCAATTCGGCTTGATGTTGGCCTCGCGCACCACCCGTCCCCAGATGCCGAGTTCGCGCTCGATCGTTTTCGCCAGTTCCTCCGGCGTGCCGGGGATCGACTCCATGCCGTGCTTGGCGAGTTCCGCACGCACGTCCGCCGCGTTCAGCACCTTGACCAATTCCACGTGCAGGCGCGCGAGGATCTCCTTCGGCGTCCTCGCCGGCGCGACGAACGCGTACCAGTTCATGGCCTCGTAGCCCGCATAGCCCGACTCGGCCACCGTGGGCACCTCCGGCATGAACGCCGTGCGCGCCGGCCCGGTGACCGCGATCGCGCGGATCCGTCCCGACTTGATGTGCGGTCCGGCCGAGATCGGCGTGGCAAAGATGGAGGCGATCTGCCCGCCCAGCAGGTCCTGCATCGCAGGGCCCCCGCCCTTGTAAGGGACATGGACGATGTCGATGCCCGCCATCAGGCGCAGCAATTCCCCGGACAGGTGCCCGGCGCCGCCGATGCCGGAGGACCCATAGGTGAGCGTGCCGGGCTTCGCCTTCGCCAGCGCCACGAACTCCTGCAGGGTCTTCGCGGGCACCGAGGGCTGCACCACCAGCACGTTGGTGAAGGTCACGGCCATGGTGATCGGCGCGAGATCCCTCTGCGGATGGTAGGGAAGCTTCGGGAACATGTGCGGCGCCACCGTCAGCGGACCAACGGAGCCGAGCAGGATCGTGTGGCCGTCCGGCGCGGCCTTGGCCACCAGGTCATGCGCGATGTTCCCGCCGGCACCGGGCTTGTTCTCCACCACCACGGACTGTCCCAGGTTCTCGCCCAGCTTCTTCGCGATGATGCGGGCCGAGGTGTCGGTGCCGCCGCCCGGCGCAAAGCCGACCACCATGGCGATCGCCCGGGACGGGAACGTTCCCTGCGCCTGGACGAAGCCGGCGAAGGCAAGCGACGACAGTCCGATCAAGCAGTGAGCAATTCGCATCGATGCCTCCTGATGCGCGCCGGGTCGCGCGCCACGCACGCATGGTGGCGCACCGCCGCGAGCCGGGCAAGCACCACGGCGGGGTTAGAATCGATGCACGAGGGGGGGGTGCATGCGGGCGATCGCGATCAGGCAGTACGGCGGCCGGGACCGGCTTGAAATGATGGACCTCCCCACCCCGGCGCCTGCGGCTGGAGAGATCCGCCTGCGCGTGCATGCGGCCGGCGTGAACCCGGTCGACTGGAAGATCCGCGAGGGACGCGTGCAGGCGCGCATTCCGGGCGCCTTTCCACTCATTCCGGGCTGGGATGCGGCAGGCACCGTGGACGCCTGCGGGCCCGGTGCGGGCCTGTTCCGTCCGGGCGACGCGGTGTTCGCCTATTGCCGCAAACCGGTGATCCAGCACGGGACCTACGCGGAATTCGTCTGCATCCCGGAAGCCTTTGCCGCCGCCAAGCCCTCGAAGCTGTCCTTCGAGGAAGCCGCCGCGGTGCCGCTGGCCGCGCTGACAGCCTACCAGTCCCTGGTCGAGGCGGCGGGCCTGCGCGTCGGCGACAAGGTGCTGGTGCATGCGGCCGCCGGCGGCGTCGGCGGCTTCGGCCTGCAGATCGCCAAGATTCTCGGCGCCTATGTCATCGCCACGGCCGGGACCGCGAACCAGGCCGCGGTGCGCGCGCTCGGCGCCGATACCGTGATCGATTACACACGCGAGGATTTCGTGGACGCGGTGCGCCTGCGGCATCCACAGGGGATCGACATCGCCTTCGACACGGTCGGCGGCGACGTGCAGTCGCGCAGCGCGCTGGTGCTTCGCAAAGCGGGCATTCTGGTCTCCATCCTCGCCCTGCAGGACGAGGCCGCGCTGCGCGCGAAGGGCATCGAGACGCGCTACGTCTTCGTCGCGCCGAACGCGGCGCAACTCGGCGTGCTGGGTCGCTGGGTAGACGCGGGCGTGCTGAAGGTGCCGCTCGCCGAAGTGCTGCCGCTCGAACAGGCGGCGCGGGCACACGAACTCTCCGAATCCGGCCATGTTCGGGGCAAGATCGTGCTGCGCATCGTCTGAACGGCATGAACAGACCGGTCCGGCCGAAGGACGCCGCAAGCCTCGTCCTCATGCGACGCGGCGCGCGCGGCACCGAGATCCTGATGGGGCGGCGCGCCCGGCGCCACCGGTTCCTGCCGGACATGTACGTATTCCCCGGCGGCCGGGTGGATGCCTCGGACCACCGCGTGCGCGCGCTCGCGCCCTTGCGACCCGAGGTGGCCAGCGCGCTCGAGCGCACCTGCTCGCCGGGTCGCGCGCACGCGCTGGCGGTGGCGGCCGTGCGCGAGACCTGGGAAGAGACCGGCCTTGCGCTGGGTGAACTCGACAATGGCACGCTGTCGCCCGCGCTCGATCGCCTCGAGCACGTGATGCGCGCGATCACGCCGCCTGCGAGCCCGATCCGCTTTCACGCGCGCTTCTTCCTCGCCGAAGGCACAGGGCTGAACGGAGAACTGCGCGGCAACGGCGAATTGCTCGACCTCGACTGGCGGCCGATCGACGCCTGCCTTGCGCTGCCGCTCGCGGACATTACCGAGTACGTGCTCGGCGAAATGCGCGGCCGCGAGTCCGGGCCGCGCACGCCGGCACGGATCCCCTTGTTCACCTACCGCCGGGGTCGCGCGCACGTGCAGCGCTGACGCGACCCCGGGCACTGCGCGGCGACGCGAAACCGATATCTTCCAGGCCAGGGCAGAACACCATGCGGAATGCACGATCCCTCCTCGTCCTCGCGGCATGGTCCGTACTCGCGATGTCGGCGCACGGATCCGCGCTCGAGGGCCCGGTCGAGCTTGACGCCGCCGCGCTGCTCGGCACCGAGGTCCTGGTCGGGCCACACCATCGAATCGAGTCGCGGGTGCTGAACGACGGACGCACCAATCGCTTTCGCGTCGGCGACGGGTCGCATGCGATCGATGCAGTCGGCAATCGCCTGGCGATCGAACGCGCCCGGGAGTTCCAGGCCATCGCGGCCCTGAACCGCATCAAGGAGACCGACGCCTATGCGAAGGGACTCGAGGCAGCCGCCAACGCCACGCTGACCCTCACCCGCGGAGTCATCGAGGATCCGGTCGGTGCCCTGAGCAGGCTTCCGCAAGGACTCGGCACGCTGCTCTCCGACTTGGGCGCCGCCGTCCAGGGTGTCGGTCGCGGCAAGGACGCGCCGCGCGAGGACAACGCCCTGGTGAAGGACCTGATCGGCTTCAATACGCTCAAGCGCAGGCTTGCCCACGAAATGAAGGTCGATCCCTACAGCACGCATCCCCGCCTGAAAACCGCCCTCAATGACGTCGCCTGGGCCATGTTTGCCGGCGGTGCGCCGATCGAACTGGCGATCACCGCTGCCCCGGCCGGCCTGGCGCTTGCGCTGCGCGCCGCAGACCGGGCCGAAGGTGGCATGCTGGACTGGAAAATCCCGCCGGCGACCGTACGCCAGGCGATGGAGCGCGAAGTCCTGGCCCTTGGACTGGACAGTCGCGAAGCCGAGGCGCTGATCTACCACCGGACCTGCACGCTTCGCCACCTGTCGCTGCTGGTGAGCGCAATCGTGGACCTGAAGCCCGCGCAGGGGCGCGTCGACATGCTGCGGCAGGCCATCCGTGCCAATGACGAGCACGGCTGCCGCCAGGCCATGCATGCCGCCGAGCTCGCCTGGTCCTACCATCGCCACGTCACCCCGGTCGTCGGGATCTCGGTTCGCGACGGGGGGCTCTGGTTGCGTGATCGGGAAGGTGTCACCGTGCTCGTGCTGCCCGCGGACCATCTCGCCTGGACCGCGGCAAATGCAGC
This sequence comes from Burkholderiales bacterium, assembly GCA_036526195.1. GTDB lineage: Bacteria > Pseudomonadota > Gammaproteobacteria > Burkholderiales > SG8-39 > DATCYZ01. The sequence continues at coordinate 28,385 of DATCYZ010000076.1, read as the reverse complement.
GCTGTTCGCGCCGGGCAACGCGCCCCGGGTCCTGTGGCTGGACGGAACCGTCTCGCCAAACACGCGCGATGCCCTGCTGGCACTCGGCATCAACGCGCAGGACCACGTCCTGACGCGCTTTCCAGGCGGTTTGAACGTCGCCGCGATATTGCTGCCCGAGCGCAACACCGCACAGCCCGACCCGGCCGGGACGAACCGGACCGGCACCATGATCGAGCGTGTCGGCGCCGGCGTCGGAAGCGCGGTGGACGGCGTTCTCCAGGGGATCGGCATCACGCCTCGGCGTGCGGAGGAAGACGCCCGGCGTTGAACCACGACGCAGCGGCGCTTGATGTCGATCAAGCCGGTGCCCCGCCTATGGCGCATGCTGCAGCATGGACTGCGCGATCCTGTTTTCGGATGTCAGCGGCAGCACCGCGCTCTACGAGATCATGGGCGACGAGCGCGCGTTCACGCTGATTGAGGGCTGCCTGACATCGATGTCGAACTGCACCACGCAATCGGGAGGGCGGGTGGTGAAGACCATCGGCGACGCCGTGATGGCCGTGTTCCCCTCTGCCGAACTGGCGGCCACCGCCGCCACCGAGATGCAACTCGAGGCGGAAAAGCTCGGACGTGGGGCTGGCACGCCCGTGGGCCTGCGCATCGGCTTCCATTTCGGGCCGGTGGTCGAACAGGACAGCGACGTCTTCGGCGACGCGGTGAACCTCGCCTCGCGACTGTGCGACCTCGCCGCCCGCGGCGAGATCATCACCTCAAAGGAAACCGCCAGCCTCCTGCCCCGGCTGTTCGCGCCCAACCTGCGTATCCTCTACCCGGTGGCGGTCAAGGGTCTGGAACGCGAAATCGAGCTGATCGAGATCGTCTGGCAAGGCATGGGCTCGGAACGCACCGCCATCGCCTCCCTGCCGCCGACGCGCGCCGCCTCCCATACGCTGGAGCTGACGCGTGGCGGCAGCCGCGTGGAGCTCGGCCGCGAACGACGCAAAGTGACATTTGGTCGCGACCACGAGGCAGATTTCCCGATCACCGATCGCATGGCCTCGCGGGCGCACGCAATGATCGAGCGTCGGCGTGACCGCTTTGTCCTCGCTGATCACAGTGCGAATGGCACGTTTGTCACGCTCGGCGACGAACCGGAGATCGTCCTTCGACGTGAAGAAATGGCGCTGCGAGGCCATGGCTGGATCGCCTTCGGCCAGCCGCGCGCGCTAAGCCGCGAAGCCGTCGAGTTCCGCTGCGTGCAGGCCTGGCCGGCCAGCGGCGCGAGCGCCTGAGGGGCACCGCGACGGCGTTCAGTCGAACAGGTCAGACCCGCGTTCTTCTTCGCGCATCGACTCCGTATCGCCGCCGCGCACCAGCGCGCCGACCCGCACGCCCAGCAGCCTGAGGCGGCGCTCCAGCGGCACGCGCTTCAGGCACTCGCCCGCGGCCCGACGCAGAACCTTCGCATCGTCGGTCGCATGCTCCAGCGAATGATCGCGCGTCACCGTGGTGAAGTCGTCGTAGCGCAGCTTGATGCCGACGGTGCGACCACGATAGCCCTTGCGCTGCAGTTCGCCCGCGACGCGTTCGCACAGCCGCGTGAAGATCCCGGAGAGTGTGTCCCGGTCGCGCCGCGCGTGCAGGTCGCGCTCGAACGTGGTTTCCCGGCTGATGGACTTGGGTTCGCGCTCGGTCACGATCGGCCGAGCGTCGCGCCCGTGCGCGGCCTCGTGCAACCAGCGCCCGTAGCGGCGACCGAAGCGCTCCAGCAGGAAGTGGTGATCGGCCTGCGCGAGTTCGCCGATGCTGCGGATGCCGAGCGAATCGAGCTTGCGCGCCGCGCGCGGACCGATGCCGTTGATCCGGCTCACCGGCAAGGGCCAGACCCGTGCCGCCATGTCCTGCGCCTCGAGCACAGTCAGGCCGTCTGGCTTGTCCAGTTCGGAGGCCAGCTTGGCGAGCAGCTTGTTCGGCGCAATGCCGATCGAGCAGGACAGCGCGGTGGCCTCGCGCACCGCCGCCTTGAGGCGCCCGGCAAGCGCACGCCCGCCGTCTGCGTCGACGCCGGCCGCGGCGGTGATGTCGATGTAGATCTCATCGATGCCGCGATCCTCGACCGGGCAGCCGAACGTCGCGACCGCCGCCTTGAAGGCGCGCGAGAGCCGGCGATACTCGTCGAAATCGGCCGGCAGCAGCACGGCATCCGGGCAGCGCACCGCAGCGCGCGACAGCGCCATGCCGGAGCGCACCCCGTAGTCCCTGGCCTCGTAGGTGGCGGTCGTCGCCACGCCGCGACCGGCGTACTCCCGAAGTCGTGCGAAACGCCAGCCGCCGCCTTCGCGCTGCACCGGCTGCCAGCGCGAGCCGCCGCCGACCACCAGGGGTTCCCCGCGCAACTCGGGGTAGCGAAGCAGTTCGACCGACGCGTAGAACGCGTCCATGTCGAGGTGGGCGATGCGGCGCGCCCCCTCGGCTGCGTCGCTCACGACGCCATTCTCTCCGCGACGTCTGCCGGCAGGTCGGCGTCGGCCACTTCGGTCGTCTCCAGGGTATACACCGCCATCGTGCCGCGCCGCCCGCGTACGGTGGCGTCGGCCACCTTGCGCAGCCGCGTTGCCGTGCAGCGCGCCGCGGTCTCGCCGGACACCAGCACGCGCGTGCCGTAGGCCTTGTTCAGCGCCTCCAGCCGCGATGCCAGATTGACCGCATTGCCGTGCACCGTGTAGGTCAGGCGCCCGCGCGCACCGACCGCGCCGGCCACCAGCGGCCCGGTGCTGACCCCGACCCGGTTCAGGGCCCGCTGGCCGGCGAAATCCCGATCCTGCGTGGCTGCCACCATCTCGGCGGCGGCCAGCACCGCGTTGTCCGCATGCTTCGTGTTCTCGATGGGGACGTTGAACACCGCGAGAATCGCATCGCCCTGGAACTGCGTGATCAGACCCTCGTGACGCTCGACAATGCCGACCATCACCTCGAAATAGGCGTTCAGGAAGGCGACGACCCCCGCGGGGCCGAGGGATTCCGTGAGCCGCGTGAAGCCTTCGAGGTCGCAGAACAGCACCGACGCCTCGCACTCGACGGGCTCGATGCGCCCGCCGGCACGCATCAGGCGACGCGCGACTTCCTTCGACACGAAGCGGCCCAGCGTGCGCCGGATCACGCGGCTTTCGCGCAGGCGCAGCACCATCCGGTTGAACGAGCGACTGGCCTCGTCGAACTCGATGATGCGGCTGCCCGAAAGGGTCGGCACGGCTTCCAGTTCGCCTTCTTCCACCGCGCGCGCCGCCTCGGCCAGCGCCTGCACCGGGCGGCTCAGGCGCCTGCCCGCCCAGGCGGCAAACAGCACCGCAACCAGCAGGACGCCAACGCCCGCGCCCAGCGAAACGAGCAGTCGTCGCATCTCGGTCGCCTGGCCGCTGTGCTCGCCGCTGATGTAGGCGCCCACCGTCCAGGGCTCGGCACCGTAGCGATCGATGGTGCGCGTCAGCGCGAGGTAGCGATCGTTGCCGACGCGCGCCGAAACGGCGGCGGCGCGCCTCAGTCCACCGAGCGCCATCGGCCGGCTGGTGTGCGGACCGCGAATCGCGGCGAGCACCGGATCACCGAACTCGGCAACCTTCGGCAGCGGATTGCCTGGCCCGCGCGCGCGCAGCGCCTCGCCGACCAGGCTCGGATGCGCCAGCACCCGGTCGGCACCGAGCAGGACGAAGGGCGTCACCCCGCTCTCCCGCGAGAACAGGGCCAGGTCCTCCGACAACTGCGCGACCGGCACCACCTGCACCAGCACGCCGAGGTAGACCCCCGCGCGGCGCAGCGGCGAAACATGCAGCAGCACCGGCGCGCCGCTCACCTGCCCCCAGAGCGGCGGACGCCACTCCGGCCCGCGTTGCTGCTGCCCGCGCATGACCGTATCGACGATGTTCGGCCGCGCCGACCAGTCCTCCGCGGGCACGATCCCGCGCGTGCGGCTCCAGCGCCGCGCAGTGCCGGAGGTCTCGATCAGCGCAAGCGTGGCCACGCGGGGCGCGGCGCCGAGCGCGCCGAGCATGAATGCGTCCAGGGTCGCGCCGCCACTCGTCGTTGCGCTGCCGTCGGCGAACCCATTCAGGATCCAGTTCGACTGCTGGTTCACCGGCTCGAGCAGATCGTCCATGCGACGCTCGACGTTGTCGACCAGCGTTTCGGCCTGCTCGGCGAGCAGGGTCTGGGTACTGCGCACGCTGGCGGCACCGGAGAGCCACAAGGTGACGCCGACCGCGACGGCAACGAACACGCCCAGGCCCGAGACGGCGATGGTGGCGAAGGGAACGCGGGGAGCAGGCATGGCGTCAGCCGGCCGATACGGTCGATCCCAGGATTATGGGCCGATTCCCGCGGGTCAGTGGCATCCCGCGGGGACCGGGATGCGGTTCGATCGCCCAGTCAGGCGGCGACGCGCGCGAGGGTCGCAGGCGGCGCGGAGAGCACCTGCATGGCGGCGTCGAGTCCGCCCCGACCATGCACCACGCCAAGGTCCCTGAACGTGAGTTCGATGGCCGCGAGCGCACCCAGCAGCATCGGCGCATTGAGCGCGCCCATGTGGCCGATGCGGAACACCCTGCCCTGCAACGCCGCCAGCCCGCGCCCGAGCGCCACGCCATGCTGCGACTCGGCATGGGCGCGCACGCGGTCGGCATCGCATCCCGCCGGGACCAGCACCGCTGTCAGCGAATCGGAGGCCTCGTTGCGCTCGAGCGCATAGCGCTCGGGTCCGCCGCCAGCCGCCCAGGCATCGACACAGGCACGGGTCGCCTCCGCCAGCCTGCGATGGCGCGCAAAGACGTTTTCCAGCCCCTCCTCTTTGAGCATTGCCAGCGAGACTTCCAGCCCGTAGAAGAAGTGAATCGGCGCGGTGCCGCAGAAGCGCACCTGGCGGCCATCCTCGACCATGTTGCGCCAGTCGAAGTAACGGCGCGCGCAGCGCGCCGCCTGCGAGACGGTCCAGGCCCGGGGACTCACCGCCGTGAAGGCCATGCCCGGCGGCAGCATCAGCCCCTTCTGCGAACCGCCGACCACGAGGTCGACGCCCCAGTCGTCCATGCGGAAGTCGTACGAGGCGAGTGAAGAAATCGTGTCCGCGAAAAGCAGCGCCGGGTGGCGCGCGCGATCGATCGCGGCGCGCGCCTCGGCAACCGGATGGCGGATGCCCGTGGCCGTCTCGTTCTGCACCATCAGCACCGCCTTGATGGCATGCGCCCGGTCCTGCTCCAGCCGCGCCTCGATGGCACCGGGGTCGACCGCGCGCCGCGGCGCGGTCGGCAGGCGTTCGACCTCGACGCCATGCGCGCGCGCCATGTGCGCCCAGTTCTCGGCAAAGTATCCGGTGTCGCAGACCAGCACGCGTTCGCCGGGCGAGAACATGTTCTCGATGCTCGCCTCCCACGCGCCGTGTCCCGAGGACGCATAGAGGATGGGCAGCCCCTGCCGGGTCTTGAGGACGGCCTTCAGGCCGGCCATGCAGGCCTCGCGCAGCGTGACGAACGCCGGCCCGGTGAAATCGACAGCCGGCCGCGCCATCGCCGCAAGCACCTGCTGCGGGATGTTGGTGGGCCCGGGATGCATGAAGAACTGCCAGCCGCGTTGTACGCTCACGATGCGCTCCGACGATCTGAGGCGCGATGATAGCGGACGCGCACACCCGTAGCGAGTCCCCGGGACCCGCCTGCACACTGAAAAGTCAATGTGCTAGAATCTCGCCCGCAGATCCTCAAGAGCAAAGTGTAATGACTCGTACCCCTCACCGTCGCTTCCGCGGCGTCCGTAGTGGCCGTCAGTCCCCTTCCTTGATCATCATGCCCGGACACGCGTCAGCCCGGTTCAGCCGACGCACATCAGCAAGGAAGACACAATGGCCACCGGCACTGTGAAATGGTTCAACGATTCAAAGGGTTTTGGCTTTATCACTCCGGATGACAAGGGCGAAGACCTGTTTGCCCATCACTCCGAAATCCAGATGAGCGGATTCAAGACCCTCAAGGAACAGCAGAAGGTCGAATTCGAAGTCCGCAAGGGCCCGAAGGGTCTGCAGGCCGCGAACATCCGCCCGCTGTAATCGGCGGCATTCGCAGCAAGAAAAGAACCCGGGGAAACCCGGGTTTTTTTACGCCCGCAGCAGGCGCTTCAGCCCTTGCCGGCGATCTTCAGCACCGAAGGCAGCCAGAGCGAGATCGCCGGGAACGCGATCAGGATCGCGAGGCGCACCACGTCCGCCACCACGAACGGGATCACCCCGCGGAAGATCGTCGGCGTCGACACGCTCGGCAGCAGCGATGTCAGCACGAACAGGTTCATGCCGACGGGCGGGCTGATGAGGCCGATCTCGACCACCACCACCACCAGAATGCCGAACCACACCGGGTCCAGCCCGAGCGCGACGATGAGCGGGAAAAACACCGGCACGGTGAGCAGGATCATCGACAGCTCTTCCATCGCCGTGCCGAGCACGACGTAGATCACGCAGATCGCCGCCACCACCATCATCGGGTGGATCTGGAACTGCTCGACGAAGCCCATCAGGTCGCGCGGCAGGGTGGTGAAGTTGATGTAATTGGCGAATACCAGCGCCCCGATCAGGATCATGAACAGCATCCCGGTGGTGCGCGCCGACTCGAGCAGGATGTCGCGCAGTACGCGCCAAGTCAGTGCCCCGCGCGCAAGCGCGAACACGAAGGCGCCGAAGGCGCCGATGCCCGCGCCCTCGGTGGCGGTGAAGACCCCGGCATAGATGCCGCCGATCGACACCGCGAACAGCACCACCACGCCCCAGATCCCCTTCAGCGCGGCGAAGCGCTCGGCCCAGGAGGAGCGCTCGCCCGCGGGCCCGGCCTCGGGATTGCGCCATACCACCCATTTCACGGCAAGGCACAGCAGGGCCACGGCGAGAATGCCGGGCAGCACGCCGGCGGCGAACAGCCGGCCGATGTTGGTCTCGGTGATGATGCCGTAGATCACCATGATGGTCGACGGCGGAATCAGGATGCCCAGCGTGCCGCCGGCGGCGATGGCGCCCACCGCCAGCTGGTCCGAGTACCCCAGCTTCTTCATCGGCGGATAGGCGACGCGCGACATGGTCGCCGCGGTGGCGATCGACGAGCCGCAGATCGAACCGAAGCCCGCGCACGCCACCACCGTGGACATCGCCAACCCGCCGCGCCAGTGCCCGATGAAGGTGTAGGCGGCGCGAAACAGTTCCTGCGACATCCCGGCGCGCGCCACGAAGTTGCCCATCAGGATGAACAGCGGCACCACCGACAGCTCGTAGTCGATGCCGGCCGCGAAGGTGGTTTGCGCGAGCTGGTCGAAGGCCGCGACCCAGCCGCGCTTGAGCGCAAAGCCGCCCGCGCCGACCACCAGCATGGCAAACGCGATCGGCACGCGCAGGAACGCGAGCGACAGGAGGAATACGAAAGCGATGAGCGTTTCGATCATGGCGTCGCGCTGCGCCGCCCGAGCGCCGCGCGCAGGTGGCCGAACGCGACCACCAGGCTGGCGACGGCGGCGAGGATCGCCAGCACCGCGAAGGCCCGGCTGAACGGGCCGTGCGGAATGTGCAGCGTCATCGTCACTTCATTGGTGCGCAAATGGCTGTCGGCCAGGATCCAGAGGCGCCAGCCGAGGACGCCGAGCGCCGCGGTGCTGAACAGGCTGACCGCGAAGCGCTGCCAGCGCTGCACCAGCGGCGGGATGAAATGATCGAACACGTCGATGGTGACGTGGTCCTCGCGCGCGGTAACCAGCGGCAGGGCGGAGAAGATCAGAACGCCCATCATGAACTCGGTCACCTCGTAGGCGCCGTAGATCGGGCTGGCAAAGAACTTCCGGCCCGTGACATCGACGAAGGTCAGCAGCATCATGGCCGCGAGATCGATCGCGGCCACGCTGCCGAGCACCCAGGCCGCCCAGACGCCGGCGCGCCCCGGGAACAGGGCGTCCGCCTTCGGTGCGCCGAGCGTCTCGGACATTCAGGTCAGGAAAAAGAAAACGCCGCCGCCGGCGAACGGCCGGCGCGCGGCGTGACGGTTTTTACTTCGCGGCCGCGACCCGGGCGACTTCGGCGCGGAAGAACTTGATCGTCTCCTTGCCGTCGATGCCCATGGCGTCCATCTTGGCGCCGTAGTCCGCCTCGAGCTTCTCGGTGATCTTCTTCAGCTCGGCAACCAGCGCGGGGCTCGCTTCCTTGATGGTGCCGCCGGCTTCCTTGATGGCGACGAGGCCTTCCTTGTCGGCACGATCCCAGCCGCCGCCCGCAAGGCGGGCAAAGGCTTCACCGGACACCTTCATGATGGCGTCCTGGTCGGCCTTGGACAGGCTCCCGAACTTGTTCTTGTTCATCGCGAACCAGAAGGAAGAGCTGTACAGCCCGCCCTTCACGAAAGTCGAGTACTTCACCAGGTTGGCGATCTTGAAGCTCTTCAGCGACTCGGTCGGGAACATGATGCCGTCGGCGATGCCCGCGGAGAGGATCTCGTAGGACTTCGGCGCAGGCTGCGTGATCACCACGCCGCCGAACGACTCGACGATGTTCTTCGGCACGTCGCCACCGACGCGGATCTTCTGGCCCTTCAGGTCATCCGGCACCATCATGTGCTTCTTCGAGTGGTGAAACAGGCCGGGGCCGTGCGTCATCACGCCTAGCAGTTGCACTTCCTTGTGGATGCCGGACTTCTCGATGTGCTTCTTGTGCGTGCGCCACAGCGCCACGCCGTTATGCACCGCGGTGTCGCCGAGCTGGGGGAGTTCCGCGATCAGGTAGGGCTGGAAGCGCTCGGGCTGGTAGCCGTAGGTCGCCCAGGCGACGTCCACCTGGCCATTGATGGTTGCATCGTAATGCTGGTTCGGTGCAGCGATGGCCTTGGGCAGCATGTTGATCTTCACGCGTCCGGCGGTGGCCTTCTCGACCTGCGCGGCCCAGGGCTTCATGATGTAGACGACGATCGGATGCGTCGGCGGCACCCAGTTCGACATGGTGAGCGTGGTTTGCGCCTGCACGGGGGCCGCCAGCGTGGCCAGTCCGCCGGCAATCGCCAGGGCAATGATGGTGCGCTTCATGAGGTCTCCTCCTCTCGGGATTGGGTCCGGCCGCGGTCCGGGCGCTCCTGCCCGCGCGACCAAGGCCGGTATAGTAACGAATAATCCATCTCCCCGGTCCACGGAGGGTCGTCATGGACATGAACAAGCGCGCGATCGAGGACGCCACCGCGCACGAGATGCGTCGCTGGCTGAAGCTGCCCGACTGGAGCGCGCGCCAGAGGCTGGCGCTGGCCTGTCGCATCCTGGCGCGCGACGGCCATGTCTCCGGGCTTGCGGGCCAGTTGACGATGCGGGCCGGGGAAGGCGGTTGGTGGACCCTGCCCCTCGGGCTGGGCTTCGACGAGGCCGGCGCCGGGGCCATGATCCGGGTGGACGAGGACCTGCGCGTCCTCGAGGGCGAAGGCATGCCCAACCCGGCGGTGCGTTTCCATGTCTGGGTCTACCGCCACCGGCCCGACGTCAACGCGGTGGTGCACACGCACCCGCCCTTCTGCAATGCGCTGTCGCTGCTCGGCACCCCCCTGGTGGTGGCCCACATGGACTGCGCGATGCTGTACGAGGACTGCGCCTACCTGGCCGACTGGCCGGGCGTTCCGGTCGCGGACGACGAGGGCGCACTGATCGCCGGCGCGCTGGGCGCGAAGCGCACCCTGCTGCTCGCCCACCATGGGCAGCTGGCCGCGGCCGCCAGCATCGAGGAAGCCACCTACCTGTCGTTCCATCTCGAACGCGCGGCCCGCATGCAGGTGCGCGCCATGGCCGCCGGCACGATCAAGCCGGTGGTCCCGGAGCATGCGCGCGGCGCGCACGACTTCCTGCTGCGCAAGGAGATCGTCGAAGCGAGCTTCCACCACCTGGCGCGCGCCGAGCTGCGCGCGGACGACACGATCCTGCGTTGAGCGCAGGCCGGCAGCGCGCCTTTCAGGACTTGTAGTAGACCACCTGCTGGCTGGTGGCGAGCAGCCTGCCCGCCTCGTTCCACAACTGCGCGCCCTGGTCGAAGTAGCCGCCGTGATAGGCCTGCGCCTGCGCCTGTCCGAGCAGGTAACCGGACCCGGTATCGGCCAGGCCCGCCGCGCCGACATGGAAGTACACCGTCATCGACACCGTCCCGACCGGCACCCGCGTCGCGCGCCGCCGCCAGACGCGCGGAAAGAACACGTCGGCGAGCGCGGTGAGCGAGGCGTAATCGAGCGGCCGCACGGGCGCGTCGCGCATCCACAACCGGGTGCGGCTGTGTTCGCCCTCGCTGTCATCCCAGGCCTGCGGCAGTCCGCCTTCGAGGATGCGCATTTCGTAGCGGTTGATCCATTCGACGCCGCGGCGGGTCGGCGGCGCCGGCACCTCGGCCGGTGACGGCACGGCGGGCATGGCGTGCTCGGTCGCGCCCCAGGTCTCGCGGCGCACCGCGGTAAAAACGGTTGCAGTCAGCACCGTTTCGCCCTGCTGCAGGATCTCGACGATCCAGTGCTGCGTCGAACGGTTGGTGCGCGCCGCCCGCGCCTGCACGCGGAACGGACCGTCAGCGAGCACGGCGGCAAAGTTCACGGTGAACGCTACCGGCTCGCCCAGTCGCTGCGGATGCTGGAGCACCGCGTTCAGGGCCTGCGCCGCCGTGATCCCGCCGTACGGGCCCACCATGTTGCCGTAGGCCGGGCTGGTGTGCCCGAGGAAGCTGCCGTCGCCTTGCGCTTCGAGCGCAATCGCGGCATCGAACGGATGCACGCTCATCGCGGCACGCGTGCCGGCCGCCTCACTCCGGCGTGCGCCCCGCCAGCAGTTCGATCAGCATCGTCGGTTCGGCGTGCTCGGGCCGCAGCACCTTGAGCATGCGGTACAACTCGGAGGCGGTGCGCGCCATCGGCAAGGGCACGCCCGCCGCCTTCGCCACCGCCGCGGCGTTCTCGAGGTCCTTCAGCAGCACCGCGGCATCGCCGATCGGCGGCGCCCAGGTGCGCGCCGCGATTTTCGCGCCGAACACCTGCAGCGGCACCGAATCCGCGAAGCCACCCTTCAGCGCCTCGGGCAGTTTCGACGCGTCCACGCCGGCGCTCTCGGCCACCCGGATAGCCTCGGCCAGCACCGGGAACAGGCACCCCACGATGATCTGGTTGCACAGCTTGGTCGCCTGCCCGGCGCCGGACTCGCCCATGCGCGTGAAGCGCGACGACAGGCAGGCCACCACGGGTCGCGCCCGCTCGACCTGGTCGGCCTTGCCGCCCGCCATGATGGCGAGCGTGCCCTTCTCGGCACCGGCGACGCCGCCGGAGACCGGCGCGTCGACCAGCCCCATGCCCTGCTCCGCTTCGAGCCGGGCCGCGTACGCCTTTGCGGAATCGGGAGCGATGCTGGAAAAGTCGATCACCAGCTTGCCCTTCGCGCCGCCCTCGGCGATGCCCTTCGGCCCGAACAGCACGACCTCGGCCGCGCGCTGGTCGGTGACGCACATCATGACGATGTCCGCCGCGCGCGCGACGTCCGCGGCGGAACCCGCTTTCTTCGCGCCCTTCGCCAGCACCGGCGCAAGCTTCTCCTGCGACCGGTTCCAGACCGTGACCGCGTAACCGGCCTCGAGCAGGCGCAGCACCATCGGCGTGCCCATCAGGCCGATGCCGATGAAGCCGAGTGTCGGTTTGTCGCTCATTTCCCTTTCCTTCCTCCACGATGCGTGACCGCGCCGCGAAACGCGGAACCCACCTGCGCGGCATACTTTTCAAGAACCCCCGAAAGCGGCGCGCGGCGCGGCGCCTTCCAGCGCTTGCGGCGGCGCGTGAGTTCCGCATCCGGCAGTTGCACGTCCAGACGCCGCCGCACCGCGTCGATCACCACCCGGTCGCCGTTGCGCAGCAGCGCCAGCGCCCCGCCCTCGCTGGCTTCCGGCGAGGCGTAGCCGACCATCATGCCGCGCGTCGCGCCGGAGAACCGGCCGTCGGTGACCAGCGCCACCTTCTCGCCCATGCCGTGGCCGTAGAGCAGCGCCGTGATGCCGAGCATCTCGCGCATGCCGGGGCCGCCGCGCGGGCCTTCGTAGCGGATCACCAGGACCTCGCCAGCGCGATAGCCGCGCTCGCGCACCACCGCGGCGCAGGCCTCCTCGGAATCGAACACCCGCGCCGGCCCCTCGAAGCGCATCGCCTTCAGCCCCGCCACCTTGATCAGCGCGCCGTCCGGCGCAAGGTTGCCCTTCAGCACCACGATGCCGCCGGTGGCGAGCAGCGGCTCGTGCCGCACCACCTGGCCGTCGGCGCCCGGGTGCCGCTTCAGCGCCTGCTCGAGCGTGGTGCCGTGGATCGTCAGGCAATCGCCGTGCAGCGCGCCGCGCTCGAGCAGCGCCTTCAGCACCGCGTACACCCCGCCTGCGGCATGCAGGTCCTTCGCCAGGAAACGGCCGCCGGGTTTCATGTCGGCGATCAGCGGCGTGCGCTTCGCCACGCGCGCGAGGTCATCGAGCGAAAAGCGGAGGCCGGCCTCGTGCGCGATCGCCGGGATGTGCAGGCCGGCATTGGTCGAGCCGCCGGTGGCGGCGACCGCGGCGCAGGCATTCTCCAGGCTCTTCTTCGTCACCAGGTCGCGCGGCCGCGGGCCGTCCTTCCGCAGCAGGTCCATCACCTTGCGGCCGGCGTCGCGCGCGAGCGCGTCGCGCCCGGCATGTGTCGCGGGCAGCGTGGCAGAGCCCGGCAGCGCGAGCCCGAGCGTTTCCGAGACCATGGCCATGGTGTTGGCGGTGAACTGTCCGGGGCATGCGCCCGGGCCGGGCAGGCACACGCGCTCGAGTTCATCGAGCGCAGAGGCCGGCAGGTCGCCCGCCATCACCGCGCCGACCGCCTCGTAGGTGTCGAGCACCGTGACGTCGCGCCCCTGCCAGCGTCCGGGCAGCGCCGCGCCACCGTAGACGAAAACCGCGGGCAGGTTCAGGCGCACCATGGCCATCATCATCCCGGGCAGCGTCTTGTCGCAGCCGGCGAAGGTCACCAGCGCGTCGTAGGCATGGCCGCGCGCCACCGCCTCGACGCCGTCGGCGACCAGTTCGCGCGAGGGGAGCGAATACCGCATGCCGCCGTGGTTCATCGACATCGAATCGGCCACCGAGGCGCAGGCGAAGTCGAACGGCACGCCTTTCGCGTCGCGCACCCCGACCGCGGCCTGCGCAGCAAAGCGGCCGAGCAGCGCGTTGCAGGGGGTGATGCGCGAATCCGTCGAGGCGATGCCGACGAAGGGCTTGCCGAGGTCCGCATCCGAGAGCCCGAGCCCGCGCAGGAAGGCGCGGTGCGGCGCGCGGTCCAGCCCCTCGACCGTCACGCGCGAGGGCAGGATGGGAATCGTCTTGCGTCGGGGCGCAGCCATGGGGGGCAATTCTATGCGGGAACCCTGGGAGACCGTGTGAAATTGCGGCGCGGGCCGGCGCCGGCACCGCCGTCTCAACTCGGGAAGTGCGTGTCCAGGTCCGCGACCTGCGCCGCATCGAGGAAGCGCGTGCGCCGCCCCTCGAGCAGGAAGTGCAGCTTCGCGGTTTCTTCGAGTTCCTCGGCGTTGTAGACCGCATCCTCGAGCGTCTTGCCGGCCACCACGGGGCCATGGTTCGCGAGCAGCACCGCGTGGTGCTTCTTCGCCGCGGCACGCACCGCCTCGGCCAGCGCCCGGTCGCCCGGCCGGAAGTACGGCAGGAGCGGCAGCGTGCGGATGCGCATGCGGTAGTACGCGGTGATCGCCGGCAGCAGGTCCGCCGGGTTCGCGTGCTCGAGGCAGGCGAGCGCCACGCAATGCGTGCAGTGCAAGTGCACGATGCCCTGTGAGGCGGGACGCTCCTGGTACATCGCAAGATGCAGGAAGGCTTCCTTGGAGGGCGCATCGCCCGACACATGCGTGCCGTCGGCCGCGACCTTCGAGATGCGCGCCGGATCGAGCCGACCGAGGCAGGAGTTGGTCGGCGTAACCAGCAGTCCGTCCGGCAGGCGCGCCGAGAGGTTGCCGGAACTGCCGTGGGCATAGCCGCGGTCATAGAGCGACTTTCCGAACATCGCAAGCGATTCGCGCAGCGCCGTTTCGTTCATGCAGTCACCTTGAGCGCCTGCCGGAAGAAGTCCGGCCCGCCGAAGTTGCCCGACTTGAGCGCAAGCTGGAATGGTTCACCGTCCACCGCCCAGGTCCAGGGCACGCCCGGCGCGATCTCCGGGCCGATGGCGAGCGCCCGCACGCCGAGCGCCTCGACCACCGCGCCCGAGGTCTCGCCGCCCGTGACCACGAAGCGGCGCACGCCCTGCGCCGCCAGTTCTCGCGCCAGCCGACGAAACGCATCCTCGACCAGTTGCGCCGCGCGTTCCTGCCCGAGCGCATCGCGCGCCTGCGACACGCTGGCCGGCGGCGCCGAGGCGTACAACAGGATCGGCGTGCCGCCGAGCTTCGATTTCGCCCACGCAAGCGCCGCGTCGAGATGTTCACCGCTCGCCGCCAGCTTGACCGGGTCGAGGCGAAAACCGGGATAGTCGTTCTTCACCGCCTCGACCTGCGCCAGCGTCGCGCCGGAGCAGCTGCCCGAGAGCACGACGGAGGGCGAGTCGAGCGCGGGCAAGGCCGCCTGCGCGCCGCGTTTCACGCGACCCCGCGCCACCAGCGCGCGTGCGAGCCCCATGCCGAGGCCTGCGCCGCCCGTGGTGAGCGCAAGGTCCAGGCAGGCGGCGCCCGCCGCCTCGAGGTGCGCGTCGCGCGTGGCATCGAGGATCGCGTGCCGGGCGCCCTCGGCGCGCAGCGCGGTGATGCGCGCCGCAACGCCCTCGGCGCCGGACTCGACGTCTGCAAACGGAACCAGGCCGACGCGGCCGCGCGCCTGCGTCGCCAGCACCCGCACCAGGTTCGCATCCGTCATCGGCGTGAGCGGATGGTTGCGCATGCCCGAGTCCGAGAGCAGTTCGTCGCCGACGAACAGGTGGCCGAGATAGACGGTGCGGCCGTTGCGCGGATAGGCCGGCGTGGCCACGGTGAAATCGGCGCCGAGCGCGGCGAGCAGCGCTTCCGCCACCGGGCCGATGTTGCCGCGCGGGGTCGAATCGAAGGTCGAGCAGTACTTGAAGTAGATGCGTTCCGCGCCGTGCTTGCGCAGCCAGTCGAGCGCGGCCAGCGACCAGGCGATCGCTTCCTCGGGCGGGTTGGTCCGCGATTTCAGCGCCACCACCACGGCATCGGCACCCGGCACCTTGAGGTCCGCTGGCGGCACGCCGTTCACCTGGGTGACCGACAAGCCCTCTCGCGAAAGGGTCACGCCGAGATCGGTCGCCCCGGTCAGGTCATCTGCGATGCAGCCGATCAGCATGTCATGGTTTGCCGGGTTCGAAGCCATCGAGAACGATGCGCTGCCCGGCGAGGTGCGAAGCGTACACCGCTTCCTGAACGCGCAGGTTCGCAAGGTAGTCCTGCGCGGTGTTCTCCAGCACAGATCCATTTTCGAGATGTGACACAACGTGACGTTGCAGCGCCTCGCAGGCCCCGCCGCCGAAACTGTCTTCCGGGCCGCGGTCGTAGGCATGCTCCACCTCGGGACCATGGTGCGGCTTCCACCACAGGCGCGCCTCGCCATCCAGCCGCAGCACACCGCCCGAGCCCTCCAGCCAGCATTCGCCCATGGTGCGCCGCGGGTTCGTCGCGACGTGGTCGTTCAGGCGGTTGCCGTCGAACAACCCGGTGGCGCCACCGGCAAACTCGAAGATGATCAGACCCGCATCCTCGCCTGCGATCGCCGGGTTGATGCGCCGCAAGCGCGCGCTCACCGCTTCGACTTCGCCCATCAGGTAACGGAATGTATCGATCCAGTGGATCGCGGTCTCCACCACCAGCAGGCGCGGCATGGTCTGGAAGTACGGCTGGCGGTCGAGGTAGGCCTGCGGACCCTGCCCGTCGCCCGGACGCAGGCGAAAGGCGATCGCGTGCGGCGTGCCGAGGCGGCCGGACTCGATGAACCGCTTCGCCTCGCGGTTCCAGGGCGACCAGCGCACGTTCTCGTGCACCACCACCGGCACGCCAGCGGCGCGCGCTTCGGCCGCCATGGCGCACGCTTCGGCATAGTCCCGGCCGAACGCCTTCTGGCAGATCACCGGGATGCGCCGCGCGAGCGCGGCGCTGACGATGGCGCGGTGGGTCGGCGGCGGCGTGATGACGTCGAGCAGGTCCGGGCGGACCGCATCGAGCATGGTCTTGACGTCGTCGTAGACCTCGGGCACCGCGTGCTGCGCGGCGCTGGCGCGGCCGCGCGCCGCATCCTTCTCGGCGAGCGCGACGCACTGCGCCCCCGCGATGGCGCGCCAGCCGCGATAGTGGAACTGGCTGAAGTAGCCCGCCCCGACGGCGGCGACGCGCAGGCTCATTTCGCCGCGCCGATCGCCGCGATCACCGCGCGCGTGATGTCCGCGGTGCCGCTCCTGCCGCCGAACTCGAAGGGCAGCAGCGTCTTGCCGGCGAACGAGGATTCGATCGCGCGCCCGAGCAGCTGCGCCGCCTCCGTCAGCTTTGCCTCCCCATGCCGCGCCCCCAGCCATTCGAGCATCATCGCGGCCGAGAGCAGCATCGCGGTCGGGTTCGCCTTGCCCTGGCCGACGATGTCCGGCGCCGAACCGTGCGCCGGCTGGAACAGCGCGTGCTTGTCGCCAATGTCCCCCGAGGGCGCCATGCCCATGCCGCCCACCAGCGCCGCGGTCAGGTCCGAGAGGATGTCGCCGAACATGTTCTCGGTCACCATCACGTCGAAGCTCCAGGGCTTCATCACCAGGTTGAGCGCGGTGGCATCGACGTAGGCCGCATCGGTCGTCACGCCGGGGTGCGCCTTCGCGCGCTCCTCGAACACCTTGCGAAAGAAGGCCATCGAGGTGAACACGTTCGCCTTGTCGACGCAGGTGACGTGCCCGCGCCGGCCCTGCGCCTTGCGTTGTTCGGCCAGTCGAAGGGCGAAGTCCGACACGCGCGCCGTGCCCTTGCGGGTGATCTGCATGGTGTCGCGCACTTCCTCGTCGCCGCGCACGTCGGACCGTCCGCGGGCGAAGAACAGGCCCTCGGTCTGCTCGCGCACCAGCACCAGGTCGATCTCGGCGGCGCGCGGGCTGGCGAGCGGGTGCGGCAGGCCCTTCAGGGTGCGGATCGGCCGGACCCCGGCGTACAGCTCGAAGTGCAGGCGCAACTCGAGTTGCGGCGCGATCTCGGTGCCGTCGGCCTTGCGGATCTCCGGCCAGCCGCCGGCGCCGAACAGCATGGCATCGGCACCCTCGCAGGCGCGCAGCGTGGACTCCGGCAGGTCGCTGCCGGTGCGCGCGTAGCAGTGCGCGCCGCAGGGATGCTCCTCGAACGCCAGCGTGAATCCGCCGACGCGCTGCTCGAGCGCGCGCAGCACCTCGAGCGCCGCATCGGTCACTTCCACGCCGATCCCGTCGCCGGGCAGGGTCACGATCTTCATTCCGCTTCTCCGTAGTGCAGGGTGGGTTGCGCCCTCGCCGGGCTCATAGCTGGTGCAGGTGGTGGCGTTCGAACAGCGCAAGCAGTTCCGCGCTCGCGCGGCGGCGGTGCGCCCTGAAAAGCGCCCCCGCGCCTTTCGCGTCGCCCGCGCGGATCCGCGCGACGATCGCCTTGTGCTCGCGCGTGGAATGCAGCGGCAGGGGTCGCAGGCGCAGCGTCACCATGCGCGCCCGGTGCGCCCGGTCCCAATAGCGCAGCACCGCCTGCACCAGCAGGCGGTTGCCGGACAGCTCGATCAGGTGACGGTGAAAGCGTTCGTCCGCCTCGGCCCAGGCCGGCAGGTCGTCGCGCTTCAGCGCGCGTTCCATGTCGCGGGTTGCGGTCTCCAGCGGCCGCAGTTCGCCCGCGGACGGGCGCCGCGCGGCGGCGAGTTCCGCGGCGGCGGCTTCCAGCGCCGCCAGCACCTCGTAGATCTGGCGCATGTCCTCGGCGGATACCGGCAGCACGCGCATGCCGTGGCGCGGCACCACCTCGACCAGGCCCTCGTCGCGCAGGCGCACCAGCGCCTCGCGCACCGGCGTGCGCGACAGGCCAAGTTCATCGGCGAGGGCAGACTCGAGCGCCTGGTGCCCCGGCGGCCAGTGGTTGTCCAGGATGCGCGCGCGGAGGGCCGCGTAGGCCTGCGCGGTTCGCGTTTTGCCCGTCTGCCGCGACGCCGGCGCGCGTCGCGCGCGTGCCGGCCCCCTGCGTGCTTGCGCGCGCGGCCTTGCCCGTGCCCGCGCGCGTGGCGTTGCCGCGCTCACCACGTCCATGACCAGTGTACCGGCGGATGGCCGGCGACCCCGGCCGGAAAGGCGGCGAGCGAATCGCCGAGCAGGCAGCCCAGAATTGCGGTGCGCAGGTCCGGACCGGCGAACGCAAGGCTGGAGATGTTGCGCAAGGCGCCGCCGGCCGCGGTATCGAGATGCGCGCGTCCGAGGGTGCCCGAGAGGTAGGCTTGCTCGCACCAGTCGAGGTGCGCCGGATCGGCATCCTCCAGCACCACGGCCTGCGACCCATCCGGCGCGACGCGCACCACCCGGTTGGACACGATGCTGGTGATCCAGACCCCGCCCTCGGCATCGAAGGCGAGCCCGTCCGGATAGGTGCCGTGCCCGAAGGTGGCGACCGTTTCACGTCCGGAGAGCGCGCCGTCTTCAGAGAGGCGAAAGCGCGTCAGGCGCCGGCTGAAGGTTTCATTGACGTAGAGCCAGCGTCCGTCCGGGCTCGGCAGGGCCTCGTTGGTGTAGCCGAGGCCGTCGGCGACGATGCGCGCGCCGCGCGCATCGCATACGACGATGAAGCCGTCGACCACGTCCGCCCGGTAGGCCTCGGCCCGCGGACGGCGGCGCGTGCTGACCGTCACCCAGGTGCGGCCGGCGGCGTCCTCGTGCACGAAGTTGGTCGGCGGCAGGTCGATGCCCTCCACCGCCTCCAGCACCGGTCGCACCGCGCCGGCGCGCGTCAGGCTGAACACGCCCCCGGCGGCTTCGCCGAGGTCGGCCAGCAGGAAGCTGCCGTCGCGGCGCAGCGCGATGCCGTTCGGCCACAGCGGACGCCCGCCCGGAAGCGTCCCGGTATACAGCGACTGTCGGCCGTCGGCATGCAGGTGCGACACGCCGCCGCGCCAGTCCGCCGCGAAAACATCCCCGGCGGCGGTCGCCAGCACGCATTCCGGACGCACCAGCCCCCGGCCGAGCCAGGTGAGCGGCGCGGGGCTGCGCAGGACGGCGGAGGCGGACAGTTTGTCCATCGTTGTACGCGTTAATGTATGCGTTAATAGGAAAGCAGACAAGCCGGATGCCCGCGCCGCGCGCTCAGGACGCGGCGGCTTCGCGCTCGATGAGCAGGCGTTCGAAGGCCGCGGGCTCCAGCGGTTCGCTGAAATGGTGGCCCTGCCACTCCTCGCAGCCCAGCTCGAGCAGCCGCTCGCATTGCGCGGCCGTCTCCACGCCCTCGGCCACCAGCGACAGGCCGAGGCCGTGCGCCAGGGTGGCGATGGCCTGTACGATGCCGGCGTCGGCAGGATGCGAATCGAGCTCGCGCAGGAACGAGCGGTCGATCTTCAGCTTGTCGATCGGCAGCCGGCGCAGGTAGGACAGGCCGGAATAACCGGTGCCGAAATCATCGATGGCGATGCGCACGCCGAGCGCGCCCAGGCCGCGCAGCGTTTCCACGCTCACGGGCAGGTGCGAGACCAGCACGCGCTCGGTCACCTCGAACTCGAGCGCGTGGCCGGGCACGCCGTGCGCGGCGAGCGACTCGCCGATGCGCTTGACCCAGGCGCTGCCCTGCGCCAGTTCGGCGGCCGAGACGTTGAGCGCATACCAGAGGCCGTCGCCGAAGCGCCGTTGCCAGGCCGCGATCTGCGACAGCATGCGCTCGAGCATCCATTCGCCCAGTTCGCGGATCAGGCCGGAGTCCTCGGCCATCTCGATGAACAGGTCGGGCGCGAGGCGACCACGCTCCGGGTGCCGCCAGCGCACCAGCGCCTCGGCCCCCACGATCCGCGTTCCGCCCTGCGGCAGGCTGCGCACCACGGGCTGCCAGTTCAGTTCCAGCTCGCCGCGCGCGAGCGCCCCGCGCAGGTCGTTCTCCAGTTGGAGGCGATCGGCGGCCTGCGTGCCGAGCGTGTCCGCATAGGCGCGAAACGTGCCGCGTCCCGCGGCCTTCGCGGCGATCATGGCCGACTCCGCGTGCCGCAGCAGCGTGGCGGCATCGCGCCCGTCCGCCGGGTACAGCGCGATGCCAATCGACGCCCCGACCGAGAGCACGCGCCCCTCGACGGGAAACGGCCGCCCCAGCACGCCGAGGACACGCTGCGCCAGCGCAGCGGCGTCCACTCCGGCCTGCGCGCCCTCGCCCACCAGCACGAAGGCATCGCCGCCCAGCCGCCCGAGCGCCTCGCCGCGCCCGAGGGAATGGGCAAGACGTTCGGACACGGCGCGCAGCAGGCCGTCGCCGGCCTCATGCCCGAGGACCTCGTTCACCAGCCTGAAGCGATCCAGGTCCAGCACCAGCACGGCGACCGGCGCGCGCATCCCGGTCGCCGCGCCCCCGCCGCGCGCCGCGCCGAGGATGGCGCGCTGCACGCGGTCCGCCAGTTGCGTGCGATTCTGCAGGCCCGTGAGCGGATCCCGGGTGGCGAAGAACGCGAGGCGCTCCTCGGCCTGGCGGCGCGCGGTCACGTCGGTGGCCGTGCCGCGGTAGCCCTGCAGCCTGCCGGCGGCGTCGAGCACCGGCACGCCGTTCATCGACAACCACACCGCGCGGCCGGCGCGCGTCATCATCGCCTGAACGACGTCCCGGAAGGGCTCGGCGTGCGCGATGCGTTGCGAGAACCAGTCTGCCTGCGCGCGCGCCTCGCCGATCGGCATGAAGGACATCGGCGTGCGGCCGAGCAGGTCCGCGGGCGCATGGCCGAGCACGTCGCGCACCCGCGGCGAGACATGGGTGTAGGCCCAGCCCGCGTCGGTCTCCCAGACGAAGCCCGCGACGGCGGACACCACGTCGGCAAAGCGCCGGTCGCGTTCCGCGAGCAGCTCGCGCGCGCGCCGTTCGCCCGCCCGGTCGCGCAGCACCGTCTGCACCACCGGGCGGCCGCGCTCCAGGTAGGACACGCTCGCCGCCTCCATCTGCACCTCGCTGCCATCGAGGCGCAGCAGGCGACGCAGCTCGAACTCGCTCGCACCCGGGCCTCCCTCGTGAAACCGCATTCGCTCGCGCACGCGCGCGTGCTCCTCCGGATGCACCAGCGATTCGATGCGCATGCCCGCCAGCTGCTGCGGCGAGGACGCGCCGAACAGGCGCACTGCGGCGCGGTTGGCATACTCCACGCGACCGCCCCCGTGCACCAGGAGCGCATCCGGCGCGAGGTCCGCCAGCACGCGATAGCGTTCCTCGGCCTCGCGCAGGGCTTCCTCGGCCCGGCGGCGCGCGTCGATGTCCGCCGCCGTGCCGGAGATGCGCACCGCCCGGCCGGCGGCATCGCGCTCGGTCACCCGGCCTGTGCCGTGTACCCAGCGCCATTGCCCGTCGACGTTGCGGATCCGGTACTCGGCGCTGTAGCTGGCGTCCTCGCCTTTCAGCGCGCGCAGGAACGCCGCGCGCGCCGCCGGCGCGTCGTCCGGATGGACGTCCGCAAGCAGCGTGGCGCTTTTTGTGGTCTCAGGAACCGCCGCGCGGCCGAACAGCGCGGCCCACTCCCCGCTCAGGTAGATCGTGTCGGTGGCGACGTCGCAATCCCAGATCGCCAGCGCGCCGCCCTCCACCGCCAGGTCGAGGCGCTGCTTCGACTCGGCGAGCGCGCGCTCGGCGGCACGCTGGTGCGTGACGTCGCGACCGACGCCGCGATAGCCCGCAAAGGCGCCGCTGGCGTGCGTTCGCGGCTCGCCTGAAACCACATGCACGATGCGCGTGCCGTCGGCCGCGGCACGCGCGAACTCGACCTCGAGGAACGGCGCGCGCGCGTCGAGCCGCGCGCGCATCGCCTCGAGCGCGGACGGATCGATGACGACGCCCGGGATCTCCCACAGGCGATTGCCGCCGGTGCGTGCGCCGCCGAACAGGGTGCCCACGCTGGCGCCGCCCGCGAGCCAGCTTACGCGGTGGTCCGCGTCGGTCTCCCAGAACCAGTCGGCCGACAGGGCGGTCAGGTTCCTGAAGCGCTCCTCGCTCTGGCCCAGCGCTTCGGCCACCTGCTCGCCCCGGCGCGCGATGCCGCGCAGCAGCACCCAGATCGTGGCGCCCGCCAGCAATGCGAGGAGCACGGCATGCGCCAGCACCCAGCCGCTGCCGCCGGATGCCCGTTCGAGGCGCGGCGCGACCAGCAGCTCCACCAGCACCGCCAGCACCGCGATGACCGAAAGGCGCAGGCCCATCCAGCGGTTGGCGGGATCGCGCCACAGGCGCGCGAAGCGTTCGGCGACGCTGTGCATGGCCGGCTTCAGCGCCGCGGCGCGTCCTCGCGCACCGGCGGCGCCACCTTCAGCACTTCGTCGAGCGTGGTCAACCCCGCCGCCACCTTCATCGCGCCGCTGATGCGCAACGGCTTCATGCCGTCCTTCATGGCCTGCTCGCGGATCCGCACGAGATCCCCGCCGGCGGCCACCAGCGCCTTGATCGCCTCGGTGCAGACCAGCGTTTCGTAGATGCCGACGCGTCCGAGGAACCCGGTCATGCGGCATTCGAGGCAACCGACGGCTTGCCACAGCGCCGCCGGGCGGCGCGACTTGAACGGCGTGACCAGTGCGTCCCAGGCGGCATCGTCCTCCGCGCCCGAAGCGTCGACCTTCTGCTTGCAGTGCGGGCATAGCGTGCGAATCAGTCGCTGCCCCATGACGCCGAGCAGCGTGGCGTTGATCATGTAGGGCGCCACGCCAAGCTCGGCCAGGCGGGCGATGGCCGCCGGCGCGTCGTTGGTGTGCAGCGTCGAGAGCACCAGGTGGCCGGTAAGCGCCGCCTGCACCGCCATGTCGGCAGTTTCCAGGTCGCGGATCTCGCCGACCATGATGATGTCCGGGTCCTGGCGCATCAGCGCGCGCAGGCCCTCGGCAAAGCCGAGGTCGATCGACGAGAGCACCTGCATCTGGTTGAACGCCCCCTCGACCATCTCGATCGGGTCCTCGATGGTGCAGACGTTGACTTCCGGCGTGGCCAGTTGCTTGAGCGTCGAGTACAGCGTGGTGGTCTTGCCCGAGCCGGTCGGCCCGGTGACCAGCACGATGCCGTGCGGACGCCGGGTCATCGCATTCCAGCGCGCGTGGTCCTCCTCGGAGAATCCCAGGTCGCGGAAGTCGCGCACCAGCACTTCGGGATCGAAGATCCGCATCACCAGCTTCTCGCCGAAGGCGGTGGGCAGGGTGGACAGGCGCAACTCGACCTCGTCGCCCTCGAGCGTGCGCGTCTTGATGCGTCCGTCCTGCGGCCGGCGCTTCTCGACCACGTCCATGCGGCCGAGGATCTTCATGCGGCTGGTCATCGCGTTGAGCACCGCCGCCGGGATCTGGTAGACCTGATGCAGCATGCCGTCGATGCGGAACCGCACCACGCCGATCTCGCGCCGCGGCTCGATGTGGATGTCGCTCGCGCGCTGCTCGAAGGCATACTGCAGCAGCCAGTCGACCACCCGCACCACGTGCGCGTCGTTGGCGTCGAGCTGCTTGTTGCTGCTGCCGAGTTCGACCAGTTGCTCGAAGTTCGCCAGTCCGCTGCCGGCGTTCGCATTGCGGTTGGCCCCCTTGATCGATCTCGCCAGGTTGTAGAACTCGACCTGGTAGCGCTCGATATCGACCGGGTTGGCGATCACGCGCCGGATGCCGACCTTGAGGATGCCGGCGAGCTCGCGCTCCCACTCGCGAACGAAGGGTTCCGCCGTCGCGATCACCGCCTCGCGCGTGTCGATGCCCACCGGCAGCACCCGGAACCGCGTGGCATAGGCGCTCGACATCACCTCGGTCACGGCGGAGAAATCGATCTTCAGGGGATCGATGTGCCGGTATTCCAGCCCGACGCGCCTGGCCAGCCACTCGGTCATGGCTTCGATCGAGAGCAGCCGCTGCGGGGCCAGGAGGTTCTTCCATTTCTGGTCGGCGAGGATCACCAGCGGGTGCTCCTTGCCGCGCCAATAGCGACGCTCCTTCATCAGCTGCGCGCCGGCCTCGGCCGAAACGAGGCCGTCCTCGACCAGCCAGTCGACGAGTTCTGCGAGGGTGAGCCGGTGCTCTGAGGGTTGCGGTTGGACAGCCGCCATGGGCGAGATCCCCGGGGGAGAGGACATTATGCCCCCCCTGCGGCAAGGCCTACAATCGCGCCATGTCCACAGCCCGCCAGAGCGCCCTCGCCGGAGACGTCCGCGTGCGTGAAGTCTGGGCGTGGAGCATGTACGACTTTGCGAATTCCGGTTACACCACCGTGGTGATCACCGCGGTGTTCGGCGCGTACTTCGTCGGCGCGATCGCCGACAAGGCGCCCTGGGCCACCTTCGCCTGGACCGCAGCCCTGTCGGTCTCGTACCTCGCCGTGGTGCTGACCGCGCCGCTGGTCGGGGCGTGGGCGGACGCGCACGCGGCCAAGAAGCGCCTGCTCGCGCTCACCACCGGCGGCTGCGTGCTCTTCACCGCAGCCCTGTGGTTCGCCGCGCCCGGCGCCGTGACCCTCGCGCTGGTCCTGCTCGCGCTGTCGAACTTCTTCTTCGCCACCGGCGAGAACCTGATTGCGGCGTTCCTCCCGGAGCTTGCCGATTCGCGCGCCATGGGACGCGTCTCGGGCTGGGGCTGGAGCTTCGGCTACCTCGGCGGCATCGTCTCGCTCGGCCTGTCGCTGGCGTACATCACCTGGGCGCAGCAACAGGGCCAGGGCGCCGCCCAGTTCGTGCCCGCGGCCATGGTGCTCACCGCCGGCCTGTTCGCGCTCACTGCCCTGCCCACCTTCATCTGGCTGCGCGAGCGCGCGCTGCCCCAGCCGGCCGCCGCCCGCGGCGCGCTTGGCGAGGCTTGGGCGCGGGTGCGCAACACGCTGCACCACGCGCGCGAATACCGCGACCTGCGCCGCTTCCTCGTCTGCATGCTCTTCTACCAGGCCGGCATCCAGGCGGTGATCGCGCTTGCCGCGATCTACGCGCAGGAGGCGATGATGTTCACCCAGGCGCAAACCATCACGCTGGTGCTGGTGGTGAACATCACCGCGGCCGCAGGCGCCTTCGCCTTCGGCTACCTGCAGGACCGCATCGGCCACGTGCGCGCAGTGGGGCTGACGCTGGTCGGCTGGATCGGCATGGTATTGCTCGCCGCCTTCGCCACCACGCCGGGCCCGTTCTGGCTGGCGGCCAACCTCGCCGGCCTGTGCATGGGCTCGTCGCAGGCGGCCGGGCGCGCGATCGTGGGCTACCTCGCGCCGCCGGCGCGGCTCGCGGAATTCTTCGGGCTGTGGGGACTGGCGGTGAAGACCGCGTCGATCTTCGGTCCGCTGACCTACGGCGCAGTCACCTGGGCCTTTGCCGGCGACCACCGGCTTGCGGTGCTCTCGGTCGGCGCCTACTTCGTCGTCGGCCTGGCGCTGCTCGGCGGCATCGACGTGGAGCGCGGCCGTCGGGCCGCGCTCGGCGAGGCGGACGCCGCCGGGCGCTGAATCCGCCTCATTGGTAACAGATATGTTACTATAATGCCCGGGGCGACGCCGACCCGGCTCAGGGGGCGCCGCGAATCTGCCCCACCGCCCGCTCGAGGGCTTCCAGCACCGCGCGGGCCGCCTCGCCGTCCGATTCGAAGGGCGCATCGACATCGGCGCGTGCCTGGAACGCCCGGCCGTTCACGCTGCCGATCAGTTGCGCCGAATACCGGGCCGACCCGCCGGCCACGCTGAATCCGCTGCCGCTCACGCCCGGCGCGGGATCGTCGCCGGGCCTGCGGCCGACGACATTGCGGTAGTTGTCGGGGCTGAAGCGGGTCGAGCTGGTCACCATGATCAACTCGAACGAGGTCAGCACGACCTGCGCGCCGCGCAGGCGGTCACCGAGGTCGCGCTGCAGCACCGCCGGCAGCAGCCTTTGAATGGGCGGGGCGAGGCGATCGTCGCCGAACACCTCGACCACGCGCCCGGCGTTGGCCAGCAGGCGGCTCTGCCGCAACGCCGCCGGGCGCGCATCCTGGAAGCTGAAGCCGATCGCGCCGGGGTCCGGCACCTGGAAGCTGATCGTGCCAAGGGGCGCGCAGGCGGCGAGCCCCGCCAGGGCAAGCACCAGGATCACGTTTCGCAGCGCGCCACGCATGCGCCGCACTATACCGCGCCGAAGACCGCGCACCGCCTCGCCGAGGACAGCGATGGGTTATGATTTTCGTTCTCGAGAAAACCCTACAAGGAGTAGGACCATGACCATCAAGGTCGGCGACAAGGTACCCGGCGGCAAGCTTTCCGAATCGGTTGAATTCGATGCGGCCTGTCCGCTGCCCCCCAAGGACGTCGACGTCGCGGAAGCGGTGAAGGGCAAGAAGATCGCCGTCTTCGGCCTGCCCGGCGCGTACACGCCGACCTGCTCGGCGAAGCACGTGCCGAGCTATCTCTCGGTGCTCGACCAGATGAAGGCCAAGGGCGTGAACGAAGTCTGGTGCGTGGCGGCAAACGACGGTTTCGTCATGGCGGCCTGGGGACGCGACCAGAAGGCGACCGGCAAGATCCGCTTCCTCGGCGACGGCAGCGCGGCCTGGACCAAGGCGCTCGGACTGGAGCTGGACCTCACCGCGCGCGGCATGGGCATGCGCATGCAGCGTTTCTCGATGCTGCTGGACGACGGCGTCGTCAAGCAGGTGAACATCGAAGCCCCGGGCAAGTTCGAAGTCTCCGGCGGCGACACCCTGCTCAAGCAGCTGGGCTGATCGACTTCCCGGCCGGCGCGCGGCCCGCGGGGCCCGCGCCCGGCATCGCCTTGCGCGCGGCGCGCCAGGCCTCGCGCAGCGTGGCGAAATAGATGTCGACCGTGTCCTCGATGGGATCGGCATAGCCGCCGCCCATGGTCAGCGCCACCGGCACGCCGCGTTCGCGGCAGGCCTCGAACACCAGCCGGTCGCGCCGGGCAAGCCCCTTTTTCGACAGGGACAGCTTGCCGAGCCGGTCGCGGTCATAGGCGTCGGCCCCGGCGACATAGATCGCAAGCTCGGGCCGAAAGCGCGCGAAGGCCTGCGCGAGCGCCGCTTCCAGCGCGCGCAGGTAGTCCCGGTCACCGGTGCGGTCGGCGAGCGGCACGTCGAGGTCGCTCGCCTGCTTGGTGAACGGGTAGTTGCTCGCCGCGTGCAGCGACAGCGTGAAGCTGCGCGCATCGCCCGCGAGCAGCGCCGCGGTGCCATCGCCCTGGTGCACGTCGCAATCGATCACCAGCACCTTTTCGGTGCGCTGCTCGGCGCGCACGGCATGGATCGCGATCACCGTGTCGTTGAACACGCAGAAGCCCTCGCCCCGGTCGGCGTGCGCGTGGTGGGTGCCACCGGCGAGACTGGCCGAGACGCCGTCTTCCAGCGCCGCGCGGCAGGCCGCCAGCGTCGCACCCACCGAGCGGCGTGCGCGCAGCGCGAGTTCCGGGGACCACGGCAATCCGATCGCCGTCTGTTCGGCCCGCGAAAGCGTGCCAAGGGTGACCTTCTCCAGGTAGGCCGGCGTGTGGGCGCGCAGGATCTCCGTGTCCGTTGCCGCCGGGGCGAGCTCGGGCTGCACGCGCCCCCAGGCGTCGACCCGGGCGCGCAGCGCGGCGTACTTTCCCGCCGGAAACCGGTGGTGCGCCGGCAGCGGCAGCCGGAACGACTCGTAGCAGAAGACCCGCATGGTTACCAAATGATACAAAAACGCACAGCACGCGATCTTCCGCAGCGGCACGCTGGGCCTGTCAACCGAATCATTTCCCCTACAGGAGTCGCACATGACATCGCTTCGATCCACCTTCGGCGCCGGCCTCGGCGCCACGCTGCTCGCGGCCGCCTTGCTTGCCCACCCGGTGCTCGCGCAGGAATCCCCGAAGCCCGGGCCGCGCGCCGAGCACGACTGCGCCAAGGCACCCGACCCGGCGCGCTGTGAAAGCCGGCGCGCCGAGATGCACAGCGCGCGCGAAGCCTGCAAGGGCCGGCCGCAGGGCGAACGCGGGACCTGCATGGCGGAGTCCCTGTGCCGGAAGGCGGAAGATCCCGCCCGGTGCAAGGCGCATCATGCCGAGCGCGCCGAGCGCCACAAGGCGCGCCACGCGGAACGTGAAAAGGCCCGCGAAGCCTGCAAGGGGCGCGACGGCGAGGACCGCCAGGCCTGCATGCGCGAGCATCGCGGCCACCAGTCGCCTGCGAAGTCCTGAGTCCAGGCGGGATCGTCCGGGTCCGGACGAT
>DATCYZ010000075.1:0-2310 GCA_036526195.1 Burkholderiales bacterium | reverse complement strand
GCCCCGCTCCGCAGCAGGGAGCGCTTCCTCGGTTGCGCAGCCCCATGCTATGAGAGACAGAAACGCCCCCAGAAAAAGGATCCCGACCCGCCGCCTGAGCACCACCCCGCCCCCTGTCCAAGAAGTGATCTCGGCTCCACGCGCCGAACGACCTATAACTTTGGTCATTCTGCCAGATTCCGGACCGCGACAGTGTCAGCGAGTGCAAGACCCGTACCGGGCGTTCCTCATTGCCGGGTGACGACCCCGCGACAGGCACGCACCCCGGGCAGGCTTGCGGCCCCTGTCCGGTCGGCATCCCTCCAAGGAAACCTTGAACGAAAGCGCTCGCTACGCCCGAGCAAGCAGTTACCGATCGACTGCCTGAAGCGCGGTGCTGCCAGACGCACCCCGGGGTGTGGCGCGTGTCCCGCGAACTGCCTGCCTAGGCTGCGAGGAAGCGCTCCTCGTCGAGCGCCATCACGCCGTTCGACCCTGCCGTGACCGTGGCGCCGAGCGCCGGCGCCTGCACCAGCAACTGGTCGGCATAGAAGCGCGCGGTGGCGAGTTTCGCCTCGTAAAAGCCCTTGTCGCCCTGGCCCTTGGCAAGCCGCAGCTCGGCGATGCGCGCAGCCCGCGCCATCTGCCAGCCGCCGGCGACGATGCCCATCAGGCGCAGGAAGGGGACGGCAGCCGCCGAGGCCGCGCGCACGTCCTTCGCGAAATTCGCCAGCAGCCAGTCGACCGATTCCGCGACCGCCTTGACCCCGCCCGCAAGCTGCGCGCGGATCGCCTGCACGTCGGCGTTCTTCGATGCGGCGAGTTCCTTGTCGAAGGCACGCAGGTGCTCGAGCCAGCCCTTCACCGTCGCCCCGCCCTCGCGCGCGATCTTGCGCCCGATCAGGTCGTTGGCCTGGATGCCGGTGGTGCCTTCGTAGATGGTGGTGATGCGCGCGTCGCGCAGGTGCTGCGCCGCGCCGGTCTCCTCGATGAAGCCCATGCCGCCGTGCACCTGCACGCCGAGGGACGCGACTTCGATCCCGGTCTCGGTGCTCCAGCCCTTCACTACCGGGATCATCAGGTCGACGAAGGCCTGGTTGCGCTCGCGCTCGGCCTTGTCCGGGTGGCGGTGCATCGCGTCCATCGCCCCGGCGACCACGTAGGCGAGCGCGCGCATCGCCTCGGTCTGCGACTTCATCAGCATCAGCATCCGGCGCACGTCCGGGTGGCGGATGATCGGCACCGTGCTGCCGCCGCCGGCGACGTCCTTGCCCTGCAGGCGGTCCTTCGCGTAGGCCAGCGCGCGCTGGAAGGCGCGCTCCGAGATCGCCATGCCCTCCAGCCCGACGCTGAAGCGCGCGGCATTCATCATGATGAACATGTAGGTGAGGCCGCGATTCAACTCGCCGACGAGGTACCCTTTCGCCTCCTCGAACACCATCACCGCCGTGGGGCTCGCGTGGATGCCGAGCTTGTGCTCGATCGAGGCGCACTTCGCGCCGTTGCGCGCGCCCGGCGTGCCATCGGCCTTCACCAGGAACTTCGGCACGATGAAAAGCGAAATCCCCTTCACCCCCTCCGGCGCATCCGGCGTGCGCGCGAGCACCAGGTGCACGATGTTCTCGGCGAGGTCGTGCTCGCCGTAGGTGATGAAGATCTTCTGCCCGGAGATCAGGTAGTGGTCGCCCGCCGGCACCGCCTTCGTGCGCACCAGCGCGAGGTCCGAGCCCGCCTGCGGTTCGGTCAGGTTCATGGTCCCGGTCCACTGCCCGGCTACCATCTTTTCCAGGTAGGTCTTCTGCAGCGCCTCCGAGCCGGCGAGGATCAGCGCGTGGATCGCCCCCTGCGTCAGCAGCGGGCAGAGCGAGAACGCCATGTTCGCCGAGGTCAGCATCTCCTCGATGGCGGTGGCCACCAGCTTCGGCAGGCCCTGCCCGCCCCACTTCTCCTCGAAGGGCAGCGCGCCCCAGCCGGCCTCGACGTACTGCCGATAGGCGTCCTGGAAGCCCTTCGGCGTCGTCACCGCGCCGTCCTTCCAGCGCGCGCCTTCCTCGTCGCCGCTGTGGTTGATCGGGTCGAGCACCCCGACGGCGAACTTGCCCGCCTCCTCGAGGATCGCGTCGACCGTATCCTCGCTCGCGTCTTCGTAGCCGGGGAGCTTCGCCACTTCCGGGAGGCCGGCGAGCTCCTTCAGGACGAAGCGGATGTCTTTCAGGGGGGCGGTGTAGGGGCTCATGGGTGTGCTCCGGAAATCGTTTCGATCTGCGGCAACTCAAATATCGCGCGATAGCGCTCGATGAAGGAACCCGATCTGCCGAGTTGGGGGTTGGG
>DATCYZ010000074.1:0-4450 GCA_036526195.1 Burkholderiales bacterium | reverse complement strand
CAGCGGGCGGCTGGACCTGAACAAGGTCTCGGACGACCGGTACTTTGTCGACCTGTCCAGCCAGGTCAACCAGGTGTCGACCGGGAACCTGCTGCAGGATGCGTATTTGCAGCACTCTGCGTCGTTTGCCGGGTTTGGCGTCGGCAGCCTGCTTCGACTGCAGCGCTACCAGACTCTGCAGGACCCGAAGTCGCCGATCATCGGGCCGTACTTCCGGTTGCCGCAGCTGAATGTCACGGCCTCCCGCCAGGACATCGCCGGTCTCGCGGATCTCACGCTACCGGCCGAATATGTGCGCTTCTCGCACGCCAGCCTCGTCGAAGGCACGCGCGTGTCGCTCAACCCGACCGTGAGCGTTCCCCTGCTCACGCCGGGCGCCTTCCTGCGGCCGAAGTTCGGCCTGCGTCACGTCAGCTACAAGCTCGACCGCAGCACGCTGGGGACGGACAGCCCGAGCTTCAGCGTGCCGTGGATGAGCCTCGACGGCGGTCTGGTATTCGAGCGGCCGGTGCGCTGGTTCGGCCAGTCGCTCACCCAGACCTTCGAGCCGCGCCTGTTCTACGTGCGCGCGCCGTTCAAGGACCAGAGCAAGGTGCCGCTCTTCGACACCGGCCTGTCCGAGTTCAACTATGCGCAGATCTTCACCGAGAACCGCTTTGCGGGCGGCGACCGGTTTGGGGATGCCAACGACCTGACGATGGCGGTGACCTCCCGTGTCCTCGGGCGGGACGGGCAGGAGTCCTTCCGTGCCACGCTCGGACAGCGCTTCTACTTCGACGACGAGCGGGTCGCCCTGAACGCCACCACGCCGCTGCGCACCTACAAGCACTCCGACCTGCTCGCCTCGGTTGGCGGGCGCGTCAGCAAGTCGGTGAGCTTCGATGCCACGATGCAGCAGAACTACCGCAGCGGGCATGTCGAGCGCTACAGCGTGGCGGCCCGCTACGCCCCCGAGATCGCGAAGGTGATCAGCGCCAGCTACCGCTTCAATCGCGACGCGCTGCGGCAGGTGGACATCGCCGGGCAGTGGCCGATCGCGCCGGGCTGGTACGGCGTGGGCCGCTACAACTATTCCTTCCACGACCGGCGCCTGCTCGAGGGCCTGGGCGGCGTCGAGTACAACGGCGGCTGCTGGGTGTTCCGCGGCATGTTCCAGCGATTGCAGGCGGCGCAGGGCGTGTCCTCGACCGGCATCTTCTTCCAGCTCGAGCTGAACGGCCTGGGCGAGCTCGGCACCGACGAGACGCTGATGCGCATTCGTCGCAGCGTGCCGGGCTACGCGGTGACGAATCCGAGAGATCAGAACCTGATCCCGCCCGGCCTGCAGCCGCGCCTGCCGTTCGAACAGGTGTTCTGATGCGACATCCGGCCTGCGTCGCGGCGCTGCTCGGGCTCGCCCTGCTGACCCCGCCGGCGGCGGCCCAGCGCATCCTTGGTGTCGATCGCATCGTCGCGGTGGTCAACAAGGACGTCGTGACCCTGAGCGAGCTGCGCGAGCGGGTGGCGGGTGCGGAGCGCGAACTGCGCCGCCAGAACACGCCGCTGCCGGACCGGGCGACGCTCGAAGCGCAGGTGCTGGAGCGCCTGATACTTCACCGCGCACAGCTGCAGTCCGCGCGCGAGACCGGGCTGCAGGTGGACGACCTGCAGCTCGACCGCGCCATCCAGCGCATCGCCGAAGACAACAACCTGACGCTCTCGGCGTTCCGCAACGCGCTCGAGCGCGACGGCATTCCGTTCGAGAAGTTCCGCGAGGAGGTGCGCGAGCAGATCCTGCTCACGCGGCTGCGCGAGCGCGAGGTGGATGCCAAAATCCAGGTGAGCGAAAGCGAGATCGACCTGTACCTCGAGGAGAGCCGCAACGCCCCGGCAGGCGACGCCGAGTACAACGCAGCCCATGTCCTCATCCGGGTTCCCGAGCAGGCGACGCCGGAGGTGCTGCAGACGGCGCGCGCGCGCGCCGAGAAGGTGCGCGACGAGGCGCGCGCCGGGGGCGACTTCGCGAAACTCGCCGCCAGCTACTCCGACGGCCCGGATGCGCTCAAGGGCGGACTGCTCGGCTGGCGGCCCGCGGACCGCATGCCGGAACTCTTTGCGGCGGCGTTGAAGGGCCTGCCCGTGGGCGGGGTCACCGACGTCGTGCGCAGTCCGGCCGGGTTCCACGTGCTGAAGCTGATCGACCGGCGCGGCGAGGGCGGTGGCATCGCGGCGAAGCCCGTGGTGCAGACCCGCGCGCGTCACATTCTCGTGAAGACCAACGAGGCGGTTTCGGAAGCGGACGCGAAGCGCCGCCTTGCGGACCTGCGCGAGCGCATGGTGCGCGGGGGTGCCGACTTTGCCGAGCTGGCACGGCTGCATTCCGAGGACGGCACCGCCGCGCGCGGCGGCGATCTCGGCTGGATCTACCCCGGGGACACGGTGCCTGATTTCGAGCGCGCCCTGGCGGTGCTCAAGCCCGGTGAACTGAGCGAACCGGTGAAGTCGCCCTTCGGCTGGCACCTGATCGAGGTGCTCGAGCGGCGCACCGCCGACATGAGCGCCGAGCGGCAGCGGCTCACCGCGCGCCAGGCCTTGCGCGCGCGCAAGGCCGACGAGGCGTACCAGGAATGGTTGCGCCAGTTGCGCGACCAGACCTACGTGGAGTTGCGGCTGGAAGAGCGCTGAGACGCCATGGACCGTCCCCGGCCCGTGATTGCGCTCACCTCGGGAGAGCCCGCCGGCATCGGTCCGGAACTCTGCCTGATGCTCGGGCGCGCCGAACTGCCGGCGGACGTCGTGGTGCTGGGCGATGCGGCGTTGCTGGCGGCGCGCGGGCGATCGTTCGGCGCCGCTGCGACATTGCCGCGCCATGCGCCCGGCACCCGGTCGGAAGCGATCTCCGTGCTGCATGTTCCGCTCGTGGTCCCGAGTACCGCGGGGCGGCTGGATCCGGCGAACGCCCCCTACGTGCTCGCCCTGCTCGACCGGGCGGTCGAGGGCTGTCTGGCGGGCGCGTTCGACGCCATCGTCACCGCCCCGGTGCACAAGGCGGCGATCAACGATGCCGGCATCGCGTTTACCGGCCATACCGAGTACCTTGCCCTGCGGGCCGGCGCGCCGCTGCCGGTGATGATGCTGGTCGGCGGCGGGCTGCGCGTGGCGCTCGCCACCACCCACCTGGCGCTGGCGGACGTGCCGCAGGCCATCACGCGTGCAGGGCTGCTCGCCACCCTGCGCGTCATCGACCGCGACCTGCGCGAGCGCTTCGGCCTTGCCCGGCCGCGCATCCTGGTCTCCGGCCTGAACCCGCACAGCGGCGAATCGGGCCACCTCGGGCGCGAGGAGATCGACGCCCTCGTCCCGGCGCTCGAGGACGCAGCGCGCGAGGGGATCGCGGTGGAAGGGCCGATTCCGGCGGATACGCTGTTTATCCCGCAGCGCCTGGAGAAGGCCGACTGCGTGCTGGCGATGTACCACGACCAGGGCCTGCCGGTGCTGAAGTACGCGAGCTTCGGACGCGGCGTGAATGTCACGCTCGGCCTGCCGTTCGTGCGCACCTCGGTGGATCACGGCACGGCGCTCGAGATCGCCGGGCAGGGCACGGCGGACGCCGGCAGCCTGATGGAGGCGATTCAGCTCGCGGCGGCGCTGGCGCGCGGTCGCGCCGGGCCGTGAGCGCGCCGCCGCGGCGCAAGCGCTTCGGCCAGCATTTCCTGCACGACCCGCGCGTGCTCGAGCGCATCGTCGCCGCGATCGCGCCGGCGCCGGGCGATGCCATGGTCGAGATCGGACCGGGGCACGGCGCGCTGACGCGGCCGCTGCTCGAGCGGCTCGATCGCATGGACGCCGTGGAAATCGACCGCGACCTCGCGGCGGCGCTCGGCGAGGCCTTTCCGCCCGGGCGGCTCACGCTGCACGTCGGGGACGCGCTTGCGTTCGATTTCAGCACCCTGCCCGAACGCCTGCGCGTGGTGGGCAACCTGCCCTACAACATCTCGACTCCGTTGCTGTTCCACCTCGCGGAATTCGCCGGGCGCGTGCGCGACATGCACTTCATGCTGCAGCTCGAGGTGGTCGAGCGCATGGCGGCACGGCATTCAAGCGCGGCGTACGGCCGGCTCAGCGTGATGCTGCAGACCCGCTTCAGGGTGGAGAAACTCTTCACGGTTTCGCGCGGCGCCTTCGAGCCGCCGCCGAAAGTGGATTCGGCCATCGTGCGCCTCGTGCCCCTGGCCGCGTCGCCGCTCGAAGGCATCGACCCGGCCCTGTTCCGGCGCGTCGTCACCGGGGCCTTCACCGCCCGCCGCAAGCAGCTGCGCAATGCGCTGCCGCTCGCCCCGGCCGACTACGCGGCACTCGGGCTCGATCCGACCCTGCGCCCCGAAAACCTCTCCCCCGACGACTACGTCCGCATCACCCGCCACCTCGCCAGCGCCGGAAACGGCCTAGTTAGTAACAGATATGTTACTAA
>DATCYZ010000073.1:0-13868 GCA_036526195.1 Burkholderiales bacterium | reverse complement strand
TTCGCAGGTCCGGCGATCTGGGAAAAGCAAAAGAACAGGAACGGTTCTTCGGCGGCAATGGAGCAGAGGCCAAAGATTTCTGCATCGGTTCTTCTTCTTTTCCTGATCCCGGTCTTGCGCAGCAAGGCCGGGACCCACTTTGCCCGCGCAGCGGGCAAAGTGGAGCCTTTGATCTGAACGCTAGCGCACCAACAACTTACTTGTACGGATCCGCCGCATCCCTAAGCCCATCGCCGAGGAAATTGAAGGCCAGCACCACGATGAACACCGGCAGCACCGGCAGCATCAGCCAGGGGAACAGCGCCACGACATTGATGTTCTGGGCCTCGTTCAGCAGCACGCCCCAGCTGGTCACCGGCGGCCTCAGGCCGAGGCCCAGGAACGACAGGGCGGTTTCGCCGAGGATCATGCCGGGCACGGAGAGCGTCGCCGAGGCGATCAGGTGGCTGGTGAAGCTCGGCAGCAGGTGGCGGCCGATGATGCGGCCGGGCTTCGCGCCCATGAGCACGGCCGCCGAGGCGAAGTCCTCCTCGCGCAGCGCCAGCAGCTTGGAGCGCACCGCGCGCGCGAGCCCGGGCCAGTCGAGCAGGCCGAGGATGATGGTGATGCCGAAGTAGATGAGCAGCGGGCTCCAGGTCACCGGCAGCGCGGCCGAGAGCGCCATCCACAGCGGCAGCTCGGGGAAAGAGCGCACCATCTCGATGAAGCGCTGGATGATGTTGTCGATCCAGCCCCCGTACCAGCCGGAGATGCCGCCCAGGGTGATGCCGATGATGAAGCTGACGATGATGCCGAACAGGCCCACCGTGAGCGAGATGCGCGTGCCGTAGATGATGCGCGAGAGCACGTCACGCCCGAGCCGGTCGGTGCCGAGCAGGAACAGCGTGCCGTCGCGCGCCGGACAGACGAAGTGGAAGCTGCCCTCGACCAGGTTCCAGAACTCGTATTCGTCGCCGAGGCAGAAGAAGCGCAGCGGCTGGACCTTGGTGGGGTCCGGCGTGTAGACCCGGCGCAGGGTCTCCATGTCGAGCTTCATGCTGTAGCCGTAGACGAAGGGGCCGACGAACTCGCCCTCGTGGAACAGCTGCACGCGCTGCGGCGGCGCGTAGATGTGCTTCGTGTCCCGGGTGTGCAGGTCGTAGGGCGCGATGAACTCGCTGATCAGCGTCGAGGCGTAGAAGGCGAGCAGGATGACGCCGCAGACCACCGCGATGCGGTGGCGGCGGAACTTCCACCACATGATCTGCCACTGCGAGGCGCGGTAGAAGCGCTCCTGCTCGGGCGTCAGGGTCTCGGCCGCATACGGCTCGAAGGGCGCCTGCGAGACGTAGTGCGGCAGGCGGTCCGGGTTCACGGGCGTGGCGCTCATTTCGCGGCGCTCCCGCTGATGCGGATGCGCGGGTCCAGCACCGCCAGCAGCATGTCCGAGATGAACATGCCGATGACGGTGAGCAGCGCGAGGAACATCAGGAAGGAACCGGCGAGGTACTGGTCCTGGCTCTGCAGCGCGTCGAGCAGCATCGGGCCGGCGGTCTGCAGCGACAGCACCACCGAGACGATGGCCGAGCCCGAGATCACACTCGGCAGCAGGTTGCCGATGTCGGCGATGAAGGGGTTGAGCGACATGCGCAGCGGGTACTTCACCAGCAGGCGCAGCGGCGGCATGCCCTTGGCGCGCCCGGTCACCACGTACTGCTTCTGCAGCTCGTCGAGCAGGTTGGCGCGCAGGCGGCGGATCATGCCCGCGGTGCCCGAGGTGCCGATGACGATCACCGGGATCCACAGGTGGTCCATCACCGACATGAACTTGTCCCAGCTCCAGGGCTTGCCGATGTACTGCGCGTCCATGATGCCGCCGATCGACAGCCCAAAGTGCACGTTGGCGAAGTACATCAGCACCAGCGCGAGCAGGAAGTTCGGCGTCGCCAGCCCGATGTAGCCGAGCAGCGTCAGGCCGTGGTCCCCCCAGCTGTACTGGCGCGTCGCGGTGTACACGCCGATCGGGAAGGCCACCGCCCAGGTGAAGAGGATCGTCGCCACGTTCAGGATGAAGGTCAGCAACAGCCGGTCGCCGACCACGTCGTTCACCGGCAGGTCGTACTCGAAGGACCAGCCCCAGTCGCCCTGCAGCAGCCCGGAGAAACCGCGCTCGCCCGGCCACAGCCCGACCCAGACGCCGTACTGCTCAAGGAAGGGCTTGTCCAGCCCGTACTGCTTGCGCAGGAACTCGATCTTCTCCAGCGCCGCCTTGTCGCCCTGGCTCTGCAGTTCGGAGATCTGGTTGGTGAGGTAGTCGCCCGGCGGCAGCTGGATGATGACGAAGGTCAGGAAGCTGATCGCCAGCAGCGTCGGGATCATGACCAGGATGCGATGGACGGTGTAGTTCAGCATTTCACTTTTTGCGCGCGTCGGGACCGCTGGTGAACCAGAAGGTATCGGGACGGTAGATGCCGAAGAAGGCGCCAGGGTCCCAGTTGTACAGGCCCTCGGCCGGCACGTTCATCAGCGTGCGGCGGACGATCACCGGCTGCGGCACGCCGGCGACGACGCCGATGGAGAACTGCTGCGCGGCATGGATGGCCAGCATGCGGTGCCAGACGCGCTCGCGGCTCGCGGCATCCGTGCTGGCGCGCCATTCGCCGTAGAGCTTCATCAGTTCCACCGCCTCGGGCATGTCCGGCGCCTCGCCGCTCTTGCCGCTGGTCTCGTAGAACTGGCCGAACTTCGGCCATTGCAGCTGCTGCTGGCTGGTCGGGGCGAAGTCGTCCGGGCTCAACTCCGGGCGCGGCACGCCGTTCTCGAACCCGCTCCACACCGACATGATCGCGTCCCCCGCGAACACGCGGTTGCGCAGCACCTCGCGCTGCGTCGGCTTGGTGAAGAGCTTGATGCCGACCTCGCGCCAGGTCTCGCGCACCAGCTCGAGCACGTCGGTCTGCTCGCTGGATTCGCCCGCCGTCTCGACGATGATCTCGAGCGGGCGCCCGTCGGGCAGGCGGCGCACGCCGTCGCCGGCGCGCTTCAGGCCGATCTCGTCGAGCAGCCGGTTGGCCGCCTTGCGGTCGTAGCGCGCCCAGCTGTTGCGGTAGGCGTCCTTGTAGAGCGGGCTCTGCGGCAGCACCGTGTTGTTGCCCTCGAGCGCGAGGCCGAAGTACAGCACCTGGTTCACCAGCGAGCGGTCGATTGCCATGGACAGCGCGCGCCGGAAGCGCACGTCGCGCAGCACCGCGCGCCACACCGGGTCGGAGGCGTTCAGGTTCGGGAACAGGGCGAAGTGCGCGCCGACGCCCGAGCGCCACAGCAGGGTGCGGTAGTTGTTCTGCTTCTCGCCCTTCTTCAGGAAGGTGTAGTTGTTGAACTGGACGTCGCGCGCCTGCAGGTCGACCTCGCCGGCGCCCGCCTTGGCCGGGATCAGCTTGCCGTCGGCGATCGACATCACGATCTGGTCGGCGTAGGGCAGCTGGCGGCCGTCGGCGTCGACGCGATGGAAGTAGGGGTTGCGGGAGGCGACGAAGCGGTCCGCCGGCGGCTTGGTGGTGTTCATCCAGGGCTGCAGCGTCGGTAGCGCGGGGTTGTCGAAGCGGTACATGTTGTCCTGGCGGTTGTGCACCGCCGCCCAGCCGCGCTTTTTCTTGCCGCTCTCGTTCGGCTTGTCGATGCGCGGGTTGTACTTCTTGTGGAAGCGCCGCAGGTAGTGCGCCGGGCGGTAGATGAACAGCGGCGAGGCGCCCGCCAGCCGCGGCAGGAAGTCCGGGTTGGCCTTGTGCCAGGTGAAGCGCACCGTGGTCTCGTTCGGAAACTCGACCTTCGGCGGCTGGCCGTCGACCAGCAGGTCGCGCGGCGGGCCGGTGGGGCTGAGTTCCTTGTTGTTCGCCACGTCTTCCCAGTAGTAGCGGAAGTCCTCCGAGGTGAAGGGCTCGCCGTCGGACCAGCGATGCCCCTTTCGCAGGTGCAGGGTGAACTCCCGGTCCTCGCGCACCTCGAGGCGTTCGAGCAGGTCGGGCTCGAGCGCGAGGCGCGGCGAGTAGCCGACCAGTCGCGCGTAGCCGTACACCACGAGGTAGCGCACGTCGCGGGCGCGGCCGATCAGGGTGTTGATCGTGCCGCCGTGCCGGCCGGCCTGCAGCGGCGGTTCGAAGGTGATGACGCGCGGCACCGCGGGCAGCCGTTTCGCCACCGGCGGCAGCTTGCCGGTGTCGACCGCCTCCTGCAGGAACGGCGGCTCGACGGGGGTGAAGGCGCCCGCCGCGAGCGGCAGTGCGAGCATGGCGGTGAGCGCGCATGCGGCCGCCTGCCTCATGCGCCGAGCTCCCGCGCGTCGGCCGAGGCGTGCGCACGCACGAAATGCCCGTTGCCGAGGTCCAGCATCCTTGTTTCGCCCCGGCCCGTGAGGCCGAAGGGCGTCGGCCAGGCCCGCGGATCCGAGACCTTGCCTTCCATCAGCGCGTCGAAATCGAGCTTGTGGTCCAGGCTCGGCTCGGGTACTGCGGCGAGCAGGGCGCGCGTGTACGGGTGCACTGGCCGGCGAAAGAGTTCCGCGAAGGGGCCGACTTCCACCAGCCGCCCGGCGCACATCACCGCGATCCGGTCTGCGATGTAGTGCACCACCGCGAGGTTGTGCGAGATGAAGATGTAGGTGAGGTTGAGTTCCTTGCGCAGGTCGAGCATCAGGTTGAGCACCTGCGCCTGCACCGAGACGTCGAGCGCGGACACCGGCTCGTCGAGGATCAGCAGTTCGGGGCTCAGCGCAAGCGCGCGCGCGATGCCGATCCGCTGCCGCTGGCCGCCGGAGAAGGAGTGCGGATAGCGGCGCAGGAAGCGCACGTCCAGCCCCACCAGCATCATCAGTTCCTTGACCCGTTCGAAGCGCTCCTCGGCCTCGCCGATGCCGTGGATCACCAGCGGCTCGCTGATGATGTCGAACACCGTCATGCGCGGGTTGAGCGAGCTGAAGGGGTCCTGGAAGACGAACTGCACCTTGCGCCGGTAGTCGAACAGGTCCTTGCCCTCGAGCGCCAGCACGTCGCGGTCGATGCCGCGATCGTTGAACAGGATCTCGCCGCTGTCCGGGCGCAGAGAGCGCATGATCATCTTCGAGGCCGTGGTCTTGCCGCAGCCAGACTCGCCGACCAGTCCGAGGCACTCGCCGACGCCGACCTGGAAGCTGATGTCGTCCACCGCCAGCACCTCGCCGCCGGGCCGGGTGCCGAAGAGCGAGGTCTTGCGCGTCTGGAAGCGCTTGGTGAGGTCGCGCACCTCGAGCAGCGGACGGTCGCCGGCGCGCGCCAGGGGCGCGGCCTGGTCGCGGCGCTTCACCAGGTGGATGTCGGTGGCCATCTCGACTTCGCGGATCGGCGTCAGGCGCTCGCCCGGGGCCATGTTGAAGCGCGGCACCGCCTTCACCAGCGCCTTCAGGTAGGGGTGCTGCGCGTCGCGGAAGATGTCGTCCACGGTGCCGGACTCCATGATGCGGCCGTGGTACATCACCACTACCTCGTCGGCCATGTTGGCGACGATGCCGAGGTCGTGGGTGATCATCAGCACCGCCATGCGCAGTTCGCGCTGCAGTTGCTGGATCAGCTGCAGGATCTGCGCCTGGATGGTGACGTCGAGCGCGGTGGTCGGCTCGTCGGCGATCAGCAGCGCCGGGCGGCAGACCAGGGCCATGGCGATCATCGCGCGCTGGCGCAGGCCGCCCGAGAGCTCGAAGGGATAGGTGTGCTCGGCCTTCACCGGGTCGGGGAAGCCGACCAGCCGCAGCATCTCGACCACCGCCTCGCGCCGCTGCACCTTGCCGAGGTCGCGGTGCAGCGCCAGCGCCTCGTCGATCTGGTTGCCGATGGTGTGCAGGGGCGAGAGCGCTGTCATCGGCTCCTGGAAGATGATGGAGATGCGCCCGCCGCGCAGCGCGCGCATCGGCGCGGCCTCCGGGTCGAGGCGCGAGATGTCGACCGTGGTGCCGGGGCGGGCCGGGTCGGTGAACAGGATCTCGCCGCCCTCGATGCGCGCCACCCGCGGCAGGATGCCCATGATGGCCTGCGCCACCATCGACTTGCCGGAACCGGACTCGCCCACCAGCGCGACGGTGCGTGCCTCCGGAATGCGGAACGACACGCCGTCGACAGCCTTGACCGTGCCGGCGTCCACCGACAGCCAGACCTTGAGGTCGCGAACCGAGAGGATGTCGGTCATGAAGCCCAGCGCCGCGGGGTGTCCAGCAGGCGGAGGTTCTCGCGGGTGGCGGCGTCCAGCGCGAGTCCGCGCGCCTCGGCCTGGCGCGCGAGGCGCGCGGCCAGTCTCGCGAAGCCCGCGAGCGAGGACTCCACCCTGATCGAGCGCCGGGCGCCCCGAACCTCCAGCTGCATCCATCCTCCCCTGCGGTCGCTGCGCGTCGAGTAATAGCCGAGGTGAACCGCGCGCAGGTCTTCCCAGCGAATCGCAACGCCGAGAAGCCCCCGGGTGCGAATCCCCGATTCTTCGATCTCGATGCGGGTCAGTTGCCGGACGACCGTCTGCCCCAAGTATAAGAGGAACACGATGGCCCCACCGGCAAAAATCCACGAAACAGCGGGCGCCGGGTGCGCCCAGAGCAGCACGCCGAGCGTGGCGGCGAGACCGAGGCCGGCGCGCAGGTAGTGCGCCGCCAGCGCGGCGGCAGGGTAGTGCAGGGTCTCGCTCACGGTCCGGGCGCGGGCGGGAACAAGTCCGCGGCGCGGCGCCAGCGCACCCCGTCGCGCCCGGCGGTGCGCGCGAAGAGGGCCTCGAGGAAATCCCAGGTCGCGGCGTCGTGCACCGCATGGTGCGAGAGCCAGCCGGTCGGCTCGTCCGGGCTCGCCGTGCCGAGGCGTCGTGCCTCGAGGTGCGCGCAGGCCTGCGCCAGCACCTGCGCGCTGCCGGCGAAGCCGCGGTCGCCGCGCCACGCGATCAGGTCGATGTGCGTGTTGACCTGGGTCAAGCCCGGAATACCCTCGGGGCCGCGCGCCTGGAAGCGGCTGAGCCCGCGCAGGCCGGCCTCGGCAAGCCGGGTGGCAAGCCCGGGGTGCAGCCGGTTCCACGGCGGGGCGAGCACCGGCAGGGCGCGACCCGAGGACAGGGCCTCGAGGCGCAGGCGCGCGTCGCGCAATCGCCCGAGGGCCGCGGCAGGGTCCTCCTGCGCCGGGAACTCCGTCTTCTTCGCGCCGGCGCCGGCACGGTTGCGATGGTCGCTGCCGTGCTGGATGAAGTCGATGCCCTCGGTCGCCTCGAACAGCGCGGCGACGCTGGCCTGCGGGATGACGGCGAGCGTCAGCGGAATGCCGTGCCGCGCGCCGAGCGCGGTGAGCCGGTCCAGCGCGTCCGTGGGCGCCGTGGCGTCGTCGTCGCGCCACCAGAACTCGACGACCCGGCCCGCGGCCTGCCAGCGCGCCAGTTCCGCCCCGAAAGCCTGCCAGTCTGCGTCGTCGCTCATCGACTGCGCGCCTGCGCCCAGCCGGCGATCAGCGCCGCGCTGCGTGCCGCCCCGCTGAGGTCGATCGCCGCCCGTGCGGCGGGCGCGCGCGCGGCCGCGCGATCGACGGCCGCGGCCAGCGCCGCGGGCGACAGCGCGCGCTCCTCGAGCAGCTCGAGCAGGCCGCGCGCGGCGAGCAGCCGCGCGCGCAGCGTCTGCTCGATCTCGGCGCCCGCGGCGAAGGGCACGCCGACGGCGCGGATGCCGGCCTGCAGCAGTTCCATGGTGGTGTTGTAGCCGACCTGGCTGATGGACAGGAAACCGTTCTTCAGCAGCACGGTGAAGTCGCGGCGCGAACGCTCGAGGATCACCCGGCCTTCGCCCGCCTGCGCGATGCGCGCCTGCAGTGCCGCGAAGTCCGCGTCCGGC
This sequence comes from Burkholderiales bacterium, assembly GCA_036526195.1. Lineage (GTDB taxonomy): Bacteria > Pseudomonadota > Gammaproteobacteria > Burkholderiales > SG8-39 > DATCYZ01. Next base: position 6,013 of record DATCYZ010000073.1, on the reverse strand, counting down.
AGGTTGACCCCGGCGAGCACGCGCCAGGTGCGCTGCGCGAGCGCGGTGAGCGGGCGGGCGCGGATCGCGGCGTCGAGCAGGCGCGCGCCGACCGCACCGCCGCCCGCCGAGACGATCACCTCGTCGCGGCCCGCGTCGGGATCCCCGTGCGTCGCCAGCCGCGCATCGACGATGTAGCCGGTATAGGCGATGCGCCCGGCGATGCGCCCGGTGCACAGGAAGGTGCGCTCGAAGGGCACCACCGCGGGATCGCCGTGCACCAGCACATGGTCGAAGTGGGCCTCGACCTGCGCGGCGATCTTCTCGTGGCGCGCGCGCTCGATCTTCCCGCCGAGCAGGTCGCGCACCGAGCAGACGATCACCGGCGGGCGCGGCGCGGCGCGCGCCGCCTCGAGCAGCGGCAGCAACTCGAAGCGCATCATGCGCCTGCCGAAGGGGAACAGCTCGACGATCAGCACGTCGGGGTCCGCGTCACGCCAGGCGGCGAGCAGGGCCGCGCTGCGCGCGGCCTTCCAGGCATCGTCGACCGGCCGTCCTGCGGCATCGACCAGCGTCGAGAAACCGGTGTCCGCGGTGCCGGCCGCGGGCAACTGCACCCAGCGCACGCCCGGTGCCGGCGCGTCGGGCGGTGCGAAGCCGCCGCTCGCGAGCGTCACCTCGAGCCCGTGTTCCGCGAGCGCGGCGGCCAGCGTCATCGCGCGCTTGAGGTGGCCGACCCCGAGCAGGTGCTGGACGTAGAGGAAGACGCGGCGCGCGCTCATGCGGAGGCCTGCGCGTCGCGCCGCTCGAGCGGGAGGTTGACTTCGCCCGGCGCCGGCGTGCCGTCGGGCGCGAGCTCGAAGCCGTGCAGCGCGTCCCATTGCAGGCGCACCGGCGGCTTGTCGCGCATGTCCCAGCCGCAGGCGAGCGCCAGCAGCGCGCGGATCACGCCGCGATGGCTGAACGCAAGCGTGGGCACGTCGCGTTGCGCGACCTCGGCGAGCCAGGGCCGCAGTCGCGCCATCACCTCGCGCGGCGACTCGCCGCCCGCGGGCCGGAAGTCGAGGCCGCGGGCCTCGTTCGCCTGCATCGCCGCGACGCCTTCGGCGCGCAGGTCGGCGAGGCGCCGGCCTTCCCAGTCGCCCCAGCGCATCTCGGCAAGGCGATCGTCGCGGCGCGCATCGGGCCAGCCGAGCAGTGCCGCGGTCTCGGTGCAGCGCGCCAGCGGGCTGGTCCACGCCTGCCGGATGCCGAGGCGAGCGGGCACGCGCAGGCCCGGCAGCGTCGCGCGTGCCGCGGGCGAGAGCGCGATGTCGCTGCGACCCTGGATGCGCTTGTCGCGCGACCAGTCGGTCTCGCCGTGGCGCAGGAGCACGAGCCGGGTCACGCTGCGTGCGGGCGCGCGCCGCCGAGGCGTGCCAGCGCGCCCTCCAGCAGCGTCGAGGCGGCCTCGACGGTGCGCTCGCCCGCGGCGAAACCGGCCGCGGCCGTGCCATAGCGCGCGCGCAGGTCGGGGTCCTCGAGCAGGCTGCGCACTGCGGCGGCGAACGCGGGCGCGTCGCCGGACGGCACCAGAATGCCGGTGCGCCCGTGGCACACCACGTCGGGCACGCCGCGCGTGGCGCAGGAAACGACCGGCAGGCCGGCCGCCTGCGCCTCCAGCGGCGCCATGCCGTAGGCCTCGTTCACCGCCGGCCAGACGTACAGGTTGCTCGCGGCATAGACCGCAGCCAGTTGCACCGCCGAGAGCGCGCCGAGGAAGCGCACGCGACCCGCCGGCTGGTCGGCGAACGCGGCTTCCACCGCCGCGCGCGCGGGGCCGTCGCCCGCGACCAGCAAGTGCCAGTCGGTTTCACGCAGCAGCGCGAGCGCCTGCGCCAGCGCACGGTACGAAGCCAGCTTGTCGCCCTCGCGCATCATGGCGACGGTGCACAGCCAGGGGCGCGCCGGGTCGAGGCCGTGCTGCGCGGCGAGCGCGGCCCGGTGCGTGGCGCGCTGCGCGCGCGCGGCGACGTGCAGGCCGCTGTCGAGGAACGGCGGCAGCCAGACGATGCGCTCCCGCGGTGCAAGCGCCTCGAGGCATTCGATGTCGTAGCGCGCCGGCGGCAGCAGCAGGTCGGCGCCGCGGATCGCGGCCTCGGTGCCCGCGTGGCCGATCGCCCAGGGCCCGTGCGCGCGCTTCGGCGCATGCGAGGGTTCGGCGATCACGTAGGGAATGCCGAGCGCCGCGCTCGCCACCGGCCCGAGCCAGTCGGGCGCCTTGTAGTACACGTGGTAGGTGACCCAGAGTTCGGGCTGCGCCGCGGCGGGCCCGTCGCGCCAGGCCTGCGCCATCTGCCGCCCGAGCGCCTCGCCCTGCGCGCGCAGGCCGGCCTGCCGCGCCGGGTCGCCCTGGCCGTCGAAGCTGCGGAAGGTGGAGGCGAGTTCCACCCGGTGGCCGCCCTGCGCGAGCGCCTGCATCAGCAGCGCCGCGACGCGGCGGTCGCCCGAGGGCGTGCCGTGCGAGGGGGACTTGAGCGGGGCGTAGAAGGCGATGCGCATGCTCAGGCGGCAACGGCCACGGGCGCCGGCAGGCCGAAGCGCAGCGCGAGGCGATCGAGGTTGCGCTCGCAGTCGAAGCCCTCGCGCACCCGTTGCGCCCCGGCCTCGCCGAACGCATTGCGCCGCGCGGGATCGCGGATCAGGGCCTCGAGCGCCGCGGCGAGGGCCGCCGGGTCCTCCGGCGGCACCAGCACCCCGGTGCGGCCGTCCTCGATCAGTTCCGGGATCGCGGAAACCTGCGTCGCAACGCAGGCGAGGCGCTGGCTCTGCGCTTCCATCAGCACGTTCGGCAGGCCGTCGCGGTCGCCGTCGCGCGCGACCCGGCTGGCCAGCGCGAACAGGTCCGCGGCGCGGCAGGCCTCGAGCAGGCGGTCCTGGGTCAGGGCGCCGCGCCAGTCGACGCGGGCGGCGATGCCGAGGGCCTGCGCGCGCTGTTCCAGCTTCGCGCGCAGCGGCCCGCCGCCGACATGCACCAGCCGCCAGTGCAGGTCCGCCGGCAACCGGGCGAGCGCTTCCAGCAGCACGTCGGTGCCTTTCTTCTCGACCATCCGGCCGACCGTGAGGATGACGACCGCGCCCCCGGCGCTGCGGCCATCGCGTGCCGCGCGCGTCGCCGGCGGCGCCGGAAAGCGCGTGAAGTCGATGCCGTGGTACAGGCGCTCGACGCGCCCCGGGGGCGCGAGCGCGGCGAGGTGCGCGCGGTTGGTCTCGGTGCAGGTCACCAGCCAGTCGCAGTCGGCGAGCTTCTCGCGCTTTTCCCACTCGGGCGTGGTCCAGATGTCCTTGGCGTGGGCCGAGCCGCTCCAGGGCAGGCCGAGGATCATGGCGGCGTAGCGCGTCACCGAGGCCGGGGTGTGCAGGAAATGCGCGTGCAGCCGGCCGATGCCGGCGGGCAGTTCGGCGGCCAGCACCAGCGCCTGCCCGAAGCGGCGGCCGCGGTTCGGCGTCGGGTCGCGCCGCAGGTCGCGCCACCACAGCGCGCGCGCCGCGGCGTAGCCGGGCCGGCGGCGCAGCCGCCACCAGGCGCGCAGCAGGCGCGGCAGGCCCTGGTAGAGGTACTCGGGAAGGTAGTGCACGCGGGCGCGGATCGTCGCGTGCACCGGGTGGGTGCGCGCGTCGGTCGGCTGGCGCAGCGAGACGATCAGGATGTCGAGGCCGCGCTGCTCGAGGCCGGCGATCTCCTGGGCGATGAAGGTCTCCGAAAGCCGCGGATACCCCTTGAGGACGAACGCGACGCGGCGTGCGTCGGAGGGCTCACGCAATGCGCGACACCGGCGAGGCCTCGGTCTGCTCCACGGTCTCGTCGATCCAGGGATCCACCAGGCGGCCGACGTTCGCCAGGCCCTCCAGCAGGCCGGGGACGACGATGTCGGAGGGGCGGTTCTGCCGCGGCAGGTGGCGCAGCGCCGCCGCCATCACGGCGGGATCGTAGCGGCCGTCGTCGGCCAGCATGCTCACCAGCCCGAGCCGCGCGGCGCGCGAGACGCGGATGTACTGCTCGAGCCGCGGCTCGGTGCGCGGCACCAGCAGCGCGCGCTTGTCGAGCGACAGGGCTTCGCAGAAGGTGTTGTAGCCGCCCATCGCGACCACGCCGGCGGCGCCGGCGACCAGGGTCTCGAGGTGGTTGTGGAAGGTGATCGCATCGACGCGCTTGAGCTTCGCGGCGCGGTCCATGAATTCCGCCTGCCGCTCCGGCGCCATGAACGGCCCGAGCACCAGCAGGGCCGGGTAGGGCAGAAGCGGGTCGTGCTCGTAGGCGCGCAGTACCCATTCGATCAGGCCCTCGCCGTCGCCGCCGCCGCCGGTGGTGACCAGCAGGTAGGGTTTCCTGGTGATCTCGGGCAGCCGCGGCGGCGCGCCCTCGGTGGACACGGTGCGCGGCAGGTAGCCGGTGTAGACCATCTTCTGGCGCACCCGCACCGGCAGCGACATGCCCTCGAGCGGGTCGCAGATCTGCGGCAGGCCGTAGACCCAGATCTCGTCATACAGGTCGCGCAGCGCCGGCAGCACGTTCTTGCGCTTCCATTCGGGCACCAGCAGCCGCGGTTCGTCCATGACGTCGCGCAGGCCGAGGATCAGGCGGCAGCCGCGCGCCTTCAGCATCTCGAGGGTTTCGAGCACCTCGCCGCGCAGCCCCGAGGGTTCCTTGTCGACGATGAACAGGTCGGGCTCGAACATCTCGGCGGTGTGGCGGATGATCGAGCCGCGCAGCTTGAGCATCTCGTCGACGTCGATGTGCAGGTTGAGCGAGGTGTATTCGCCGTTGCGCAGCTTGACCACGCCGGGAATGCGCACGAAATCGACCCGGGAGCGGAAATCGAAGCTGCCGATGATCGGCGAGCCCGACAGGATCAGCACCGACAGGTTCTTGAAGCGGTCCACCAGCGCGTGGGCGATGGTCCGGCAGCGCCGCAGATGGCCCAGGCCGAACGTGTCGTGGCTGTAGATCAGGATGCGGCCGTTCTTGTCTTGTTTCGGCATCGAACCTCCCCGGGACTCTGCGGGCGCCGGCAGGCCGGGCGCACCACAGCAGGTGAGGCGCTGCCTCCCTGCCGCGCCCCGCTGACCAGCCCGGATTCTCGTTGGCTGACCGGATTGATGCAAGCCGGCCGCCCGTCCGGGAACTGGCGCCGAGCACCTGCGGCCGGCCTGTGGTAGACAGGCGCCGACATGCCGAACCTGATCCTGGTGCACCAGCGCTCCAAGCAGGATCCCGAGGACTACCGCGGGATCGCCACGCGGATCGCCGCGCAGGCGCCCGGAATCCGCGTCACCGTCGTCGACACCAAGCACGAGGGTGCGCCGCCCGCGCCGTTCGCGCCCGACGAACCGACGCTCACGGTATCGCCGATGCCGATCAAGCGCTTCGTGCCGCCGCGCGGCGCGCTCTGCCAGGGGTTCGAGCATCCGAAAGGCGATCAGTACGACGCCCTGACGCGGCACGGCGTGGCGGTACCAGACTGGATCCGCATCACGCCGGACATCGCGCTCGATCCCGCGGCTTGGGGGCCCTATGTGGTGGTCAAGCCCGAACTCGGGCGCAAGGGTGCCGAGATCGCGATCAAGCGCACCGGGCGCGTGCGCTGGCGCGATCCGCTCGAATACCCCGAGGACCATCCGGTGCGCAAGGCGCCGATGCTCGCGCAGCGCTTCATCTACACCGGGCGCTGGCCGTCGAACTACCGCGTGGTGACGCTGTTCGGCGCGACGCTGCTGTGCTGGCGCTGCGAGGCGAGCCACGCCTATGTGCCGCTCAACACGCGTTGGGATTTCAAGGCGCGCGGCGGCATCAGCGTGGTGTCGAACAAGAAAGACTCGCGCTACGCGCTCTGCGACGACGCGGACGTGATCGCGCTCGCCCGGCGTGCGCACGGCGCGTTTCCGGACCAGCCGCTGCTTGGCACCGATATCGTGCGCGACGCCGACACCGGAACGCTGTACGTGATCGAATGCAATCCGCGCGGCGACGCCTGGCTGATCTCCTCGGACATGG
>DATCYZ010000072.1:0-5055 GCA_036526195.1 Burkholderiales bacterium | reverse complement strand
GAGCGCCACGAGAAGGAAGAAGCGGAGCGCAAGGCCAGGGAAGAAGCCGAACGCAAGGCGAAGGAAGACGCCGCGCGGCAGGAGCGGGAAGCGTCCGAACGCAAGGCGAAAGAGGAAGCCGAGCGCAAGGAACGGGAAGACGCCGAACGCCGCGAGAAGGAAGAGGCAGAGCGCAAGGCCAAGGAAGACGCCGAGCGCAAGGACAAGGAGGCCGCCGAAGCGAAGGCGAGGGCCCCGGCCACCGATTCCCTGCTCGCGGACCTCGATGCCTTCGGCAAGTCGGACGGCGAGGCGCCTGCTGCTGCGCCCGTGACCCCGCCGCCCGCGCCGCCGTCGCCGCCGGCCGCCGCGGGCGCCGCTGATTCGCTGCTCGCCGACCTGGATTCGTTCTCGGCGCGCGACGACGAGGAGAAGAAGGCGCAGGAAGAAGCCGAGCGCAAGGCGAAGGAAGACGCAGCGCGCAAGGCGAAGGAGGACGCGGAACGCCGCGAACGCGAAGCCGAAGAGGCGCGCCGCAGGGAAGAAGAGGGAAAGGCAGCCGAGGCGAAGCGCGCGCAGGAGGAAGCCGAGCGCAAGGCGCGCGAGGAGGAAGAAGCGCGCGCGGAGAAGGCGGCGGCAGAGCAGCGCGAGAAGGAGGAGAAGGCCGCCGCCGAGAAGCGCAAGCGCGCGGCCAAGGCCGCCACGGCCGGCGCGGCGGCGGGTGCCGCCGCTGCAGACGACGACATCGACATCTCCGACGACGACATCGACATGGACGATGTGCGTCGCGACGAGAAGGCGCTCGGTGAGGACTCGCGCAAGGCGGCGCGCAAGCGCGAGCGCGCGGAGCGCCGGCGCGAGGAAGGACTTGCCGCCGAGGACACCGTCGCCCCGGTCGCCCCGCGCAAGCGGCGCAAGTGGGGCAAGCCGCTTTCGGTCGGCCTGTTCGTCGTGCTGCTGGCCGGGGTCGGCCTGGTGCACGTGATGCCGCTGTCCACGACGGCCTACGAAAAGCTCGCCAGCGAGGCGCTCGGCGTGCCGGTGAAGATCGGCTCGGCGAACCTGTCGCTGATCACCGGCGTGCAGCTGAAGTTCTCGCGCGTCAGCCTGGGCTCGGGCATCAAGGCCGCCGCGGTGCGCGGCTACCCGAATGCGGGCTCGGTGTTCGGCGAGTCGAAGGTGTTCTCGAAGATGGAGCTCGAGGGCCTGGTGGCGTCGCAGGAACAGCTCGCGGCGCTGCTCGGCGGCGCAATGAAGGGCGATCGCTTCAAGGTGGCGCGGGTGGAGGCGCAGCAGGTGAAGCTCGACGGCCCGCTCGCGCTGCCGCCGCTCGACGTCACCCTGGAGATCGCCGGCGACGGCAGCGTTGCGAGCGCCACGCTGCGCGGGCCGGAGGCGCTGATGGTCCGCCTCGCGCCGAAGGGCGCGGAGATCGCGATCGAGGGCAAGGCCAACAGCCTCGTCATGCCGCTGTTGCCCGAACTGACCCTGAGCGACTTCAGCATGAAGGGCAGCGCGACGCGCGACGGCCTGCACCTGACCGAATGGGACGGCAAGTGGCTCGACGGCCGCGTCGCCGGCACCGCCCGCGTGCAATGGGGCGGCACCTGGAAGGCCGAGGGCGAGATCAGCGCGCGCGGCGTCAACGTCGCGGTGTTCGCGCCGGCGCTGATATCCGAGGGACGGGTCGAGGGGCGCGGGCTGTACGCGCTCGCCGGCCCGGCGCCGGAGAAGATGATGGAGGGCGCGAAGCTGCTCGGCACCTTCACCATCAGCAAGGGCGTGCTCGGCAGCTTCGACCTCGCGCGGGCGATCCAGACCGGCGGCGCGCAGGGCGCCGGGCGCACGCTGTTCGCCGAGATGACCGGCGAGGGCACCTTCGAGAAGGGCGTGACCAGCCTGCGCAAGCTCAATATCCAGGCCGGCGCGCTGAGCGCCGGCGCGAGCCTGGACATCGCCGCCGACGGCGCGCTCTCCGGGCGCGTCATCGCCGACGTGAAGGGCGGCGCGCGCAGCCTGTCGGCGACCCTGCCGATCAGCGGCACCTCGAAGGAACCGCGCATCGGCAAGTAAGCCGCCGGGCGGCTGCTAGAATCCGGTTTTACCGGCCCCGCCGATCGATGTCACACCTCATCAGGCTCCGCGGCGCGCACGCGCTGTCGGCGTTCCGCGTCGAAAAACTGCTGTCCGCGCTTCGTTCCGAGGACGCCGCCGTGCGCGCGCTGTCCGCCGAGTACTGGCACTTCGTCGAGTGCGACGCGCCGCCGCCGCAGGAACAGGCCGCGCGCATCGCGCGCCTGCTCGAAGGCGGCACGCCCCTGCCGGCGGCGCAGCGCAAGGGCACGGCCTTCCTCGTGGTACCGCGCCTCGGCACGCTCTCGCCCTGGTCCTCGAAGGCCACCGACATCGCGCGCAACTGCGCGCTGGACAAGGTGCGCCGCATCGAGCGCGGCATCGTCTATTACGTCGAGGGCGGCGCGCCGGCCTCGCGCGCGCGGCTCGCGGCGCGGCTGCACGACCGCATGACCGAGACCGTGCTCGACGGGCCGGAGGCGGCCGAGGCGCTGTTCCGCCATGTCGCGCCGCGCCCGCTCGGCCACGTGGCGCTCGGCGCGCAGGGGCGCGCGGCGCTGGAGGCGGCCAACAACGCGCTCGGGCTGGCGCTGTCCGCGGACGAGATCGACTACCTGCTCGAGGCCTACCGGCGGCTCGGGCGCGACCCGACGGATGCCGAACTCACGATGTTCGCGCAGGCGAACTCCGAGCATTGCCGGCACAAGATCTTCAACGCCGACTGGATCGTCGACGGCGAACCGCAGCCGAAGTCGCTGTTCGCCATGATCCGCAATACCCATGCGCTTGCGCCGCAGGGGACGATCAGCGCGTACGCCGACAATGCCGCGGTGATGCAGGGTTGCGCGGCGCAGCGCTTCCATCCTGATGCCGACGGCCTGTACCGCGCGCACGCCGACACCGTGCACACGGTGATGAAGTGCGAGACGCACAACCATCCCACCGCGATTTCGCCCTACCCGGGCGCGGCCACCGGCGCGGGCGGCGAGTTGCGCGACGAGGGCGCGACCGGCCGCGGCGCCAAGCCCAAGGCGGGGCTGGTCGGGTATTCGGTTTCGCACCTGCGGCTGCCCGGCGCGGCGCAGCCCTGGGAGGCGGAGGACTTCGGCAAGCCGGGGCGCATCGCCTCGGCGCTGGAAATCATGCTCGAGGCGCCGATCGGCGCCGCCGCCTTCAACAACGAATTCGGCCGGCCGAACCTCGCCGGCTACTTCCGCACCTTCGAGGCCAAGGCGGACGGCAGGCTGCGCGGCTACCACAAGCCGATCATGCTGGCCGGGGGCCTGGGCAACATCAGCGACGCGCACGTTTTCAAGAACGCGGTCGCGCCCGGGGCGCTGCTGATCCAGCTGGGCGGGCCGGGCATGCTGATCGGCATGGGCGGCGGCGCGGCCTCCTCGATGGGCGCCGGCACCAACACCGAGGACCTCGACTTCGACTCGGTGCAGCGCGGCAACGCCGAGATCCAGCGCCGCGCGCAGGAGGTGATCGACCGCTGCTGGCAGCTCGGCGCCGACAACCCGATTGTCTCGATCCACGACGTCGGCGCCGGCGGACTGTCCAACGCCGTGCCGGAGATCGCGCACGCCGCGGGGCGCGGCGCAAGGCTCGACCTGCGTGCCGCGCCGTCCGAGGAAAGCGGCATGTCGCCGCGGGAAATCTGGTGCAACGAATCGCAGGAACGCTACGTGCTCGCGATCGACCCGGCCTCGCTCGAGCGCTTCCGCGCCATCGCGGCGCGCGAGCGCTGTCCCTTCGCGGTGCTCGGCACCGCTACCGACGACGGCCGCCTGCGCGTCGACGATCCGCTGCTCGGCGCGCCGGCGGTGGACATGGCGATGGAGACCCTGCTCGGCAAGCCGCCGAAGATGCTGCGCGACGTGAAGCGGGCGCTGCCGGCGCGCGCCGCCTTCTCCTTCGAGGGCATGACGCTGGTCGAGGCCGCGGCGCGCGTGCTGCGCCATCCGTCGGTGGCCGACAAGACCTTCCTCATCGCGATCGGCGACCGCACGGTCGGCGGCCTGTGCGCGCGCGACCCCTTCGTCGGGCCCTGGCAGGTGCCGGTGGCCGATTGCGCGGTGACGCTGATGGACTACCACGGCACCGCGGGCGAGGCTTTCGCGCTCGGCGAGCGCGCGCCGCTCGCGCTGCTCGATGCGCCCGCCTCGGGGCGCATGGCGGTGGCCGAGGCGATCACCAACCTCGCCGGGGCGCGCATCGACGGCCTCGGGCGGGTGAAGCTCTCGGCCAACTGGATGGCGGCCGCGGGCGTGGCCGGCGAGGACGCCGCGCTCCATGACACGGTGCGCGCGGTCGGCATGGACTTCTGCCCCGCGCTCGGCGTGGCCATTCCGGTGGGCAAGGATTCGCTCTCGATGCGCACCGCCTGGCAGTCGAAGGACGGCCCGCGCGAGGTGGTGGCGCCGCTGTCGCTGGTGGTGACCGCCTTCGCGCCGGTGGCAGACACGCGCGCGACGCTCACCCCGCAGCTGCGCACCGACTGCGGCGACACCGAACTGGTGCTGGTCGACCTCGGCGGCGGCCGGAACCGCATGGGCGGCTCGATCCTCGCGCAGGTGTACTCGCGCCCGGGCGGCGAGAGCCCGGACGCGGACGACCCGGCGCAGGTGAAGGGCCTGTTCGAGGCGGTGCAGGCGCTCTCGCGCGAGGGCCTGATCCTCGCCTACCACGACCGCTCCGACGGCGGCCTGTTCGTCACCGCCTGCGAGATGGCCTTCGCCGGGCACTGCGGCGTGACGCTGAACCTGGACGCCATCGCCTTCGAGGCCGCGGGCGACGACGTCGACGCCTTTCGCCGCACCCACGCCGCGCAACTGCTCGGACGCGGCCAGGACCTCGCCCTGGCCGCCTTGTTCAACGAGGAACTCGGCGCGCTGCTGCAGATCCGCAGCGCCGACCGCACGCGGGTCATGGACCGGCTGCGCGCCGCGGGCCTCGGCGCCTGCGCGCACCTGGTCGGTGCGCCGAACGCGCGCGACGAGA
>DATCYZ010000071.1:0-6453 GCA_036526195.1 Burkholderiales bacterium | reverse complement strand
AATCTTCGCCATAAACGCCAGCTCGGCAGACATTGGAAAAGCAAAACCGAACCGGCGCCCGTTTCGTTCCTCTCCAGACTTCAATGCCGCACCGGTCCCCACCATTGCACTGCGCGAATGGTTTACTTCTTCAACCCCTCCACCACCTCCGGCACCACCTTGAACAGGTCGCCGACGATGCCGTAGTCGGCCACGGAGAAGATCGGCGCTTCCTCGTCCTTGTTGACCGCGACGATGACGCGGCTGTCCTTCATGCCGGCGAGGTGCTGGATGGCGCCAGAGATGCCCACCGCGATGTAGAGGTCGGGCGCGACGATCTTGCCGGTCTGGCCGACCTGCCAGTCGTTCGGCACGAAGCCGGCATCGACCGCGGCGCGCGAGGCGCCCATGGCGGCGCCGAGGGCGTCGGCCAGCGGCTCGAGCACGGTCTTGAAGTTCTCGCCGTTGGCCATGCCGCGGCCGCCGGAGACGATGATCTTCGCGGCCGTCAGTTCCGGGCGCTCGGACCTGGACACCTCGCGGCTGACGAAGGACGACAGCCCGCTGTCGTCGGCCGCCTTGAGCGTTTCCACCGCACCGCTGCCGCCCTCTTCGGCGACGGCATCGAAGCCGGTGGTGCGCACAGTGATCACCTTGATCGGGTCCTTCGACTGCACCGTGGCGAGCGCGTTGCCGGCGTAGATCGGCCGCACGAAGGTGTCGGGCGATTCCACCGCGACGATGTCGGAGATCTGCTGCACGTCGAGCAGCGCGGCGACGCGCGGCAGCACGTTCTTGCCGTTGGAGGTCGAGGGCGCGAGGATGTGCGTGTAGTTCTTCGCGATCGAGAGCACGGTGGCGGCGACGTTCTCGGCGAGGAACTCGCCCAGCGGCGCGCCGTCGGCGTGCAGCACCTTGGCCACGCCCGCGGCCTTGGCGGCGGCGGCGGCGGCCGGGCCGGCGTTCGCGCCGGCCACCAGCACGTGGATGTCGCCGCCGATCTTCTGCGCGGCGGCGATGGCGTTCAGCGTCGCCTTCTTGAGCGATGCGTTGTCGTGTTCCGCGACGATCAGGAGGGCCATGTCAGATCACCTTTGCTTCGTTGCGCAGCTTGTCGATGAGCGCCGCGGCGTCCGGCACCTTGATGCCCGCCTTGCGCTTCGGGGGCTCGACCACCTTGAGCGTCGCGAGGCGCGGCGCCACGTCCACGCCGAGCGCGTCCGGCTTGAGGTTCTCGAGCGGCTTCTTCTTCGCCTTCATGATGTTCGGCAGCGTCACGTAGCGCGGCTCGTTCAGACGCAGGTCGGTGGTGACGATGGCCGGCAGCTTGATGGAAATCGTCTCCAGCCCGCCGTCGACCTCGCGCGTCACCTCGGCCTTGCCGTCGGCAAGCTTCACCTTCGAGGCGAAGGTCGCCTGCGACCAGCCGAGCAGCGCGGCCAGCATCTGGCCGGTCTGGTTCGAATCGTCGTCGATCGCCTGCTTGCCGAGGACCACCAGCCCGGGCGATTCCTTCTCGCAGACCGCCTTCAGCAGCTTGGCCACCGCCAGCGGCTGCAGCTCGGCGTCGGATTCGACCAGGATCGCGCGGTCCGCGCCGATGGCGAGCGCGGTGCGCAGCGTCTCCTGGCAGGCGAGCGGCCCGCAGGACACGGCAATCACCTCGGTCGCGGCGCCGGCTTCCTTCAGGCGCATCGCCTCCTCGACCGCGATCTCGTCGAAGGGATTCATCGACATTTTCACGTTCGCGGTCTCGACGCCGGTGCCGTCGGATTTCACGCGCACCTTGACGTTGTAATCGATCACGCGCTTGACGCTGACCAGGACTTTCATGGGGAGCAGGCCGGTGGTTGCGGGAAGCCACCGATTATACCGATGCCCCTATCCGGAGACCGGATCGCCGGCCCCGCGTTTCAAACGTCGCGCGGCAGGGTTCAGGCCGGCGCGTCCAGCCGGGCGCGGATCGCGCGCAACTCGTCGGCGATCGCCAGCGCTTCCGGCAGCGGGCGCCCGCAGCGTCCGTACCAGTAACGGGCGTTGCCGAGGTCGCCCTCGTGGCGGTGGACGACGGCGTGGATCCAGTCCGCCATCGTGTCGCCCTCGCGCGCCTGCACGATCTCGTGGGCCGCGGTCCAGTCCCCCGCGAGGGCGCGGTCGATGGCGCGATGCAGGTCGGGATCGATCGGTACGCTCACGGGCATGGCCGGATCATAGCCGGGCCGAGCCGAGGCCTCTTATTCATCGGGCGTGAAGACTTCCTGCGCTTCGGCCACGCCCTTGAGCGCATGGCGCCCGAGCGAGCGCATCGGCCGGCCGCAGCAGCGCGCGAACTCGCTCGAGGCGAGCATGCGGCAGCCGAGTTCCTTGGTCAGGCTTTCGATGCGCGCCGTGCGGTTCACCGCCGGACCCATCACCGTGAAATCCAGCCGGTCCGGCGCGCCGACGTTGCCGTAGACCACGGTGCCCGCATGCAGGCCGACGCCGAAGCGGATTTCCGGCTGGCCGGCGCGCCGCCTGCGATGGTTCAGCGCGTCAAGCGCCGCATAGGCATCGATCGCGGCATCGAGCGCGGCGGCGCAGGCGCCGTCGGTGCCGAGCGTCTTCGAGGTCGGGAACACGATCAGCATCGCATCGCCGATGAAGCGCAGGATCTCGCCGCCGTGCGCGCGCACCGCCGCCGCCACCAGCTCGAAGTACGCGTTCAGCATCGCCAGCAGGTCCTTCGGCGGCAGCGACTCGGTGAGCGGCGTGAAGTCGCGCAGGTCCGAGAACCAGATCGAGGCGTCGATGGTCTCGCCGTCGCCGCGCTTGATCTGCCCGGCGAGCACGCGCGCGCCGGTGCGCGGGCCAAGGTAGGTGTCGAGCAGCGAGCGCGCCACGTTGCGCGAGGCGAAGATCTCGAGCACCGGCGCGACGAACTGCCCGAGCGCGCCGAGTTTCGCGATGTCCAGTTCCTGGAAGCCTTCGGCACGCTCGGTGACGAAGATCATCGCGCCCGAGGGCCGGCCCCAGAAGCGCAACGGCAGGGCGAGGTAATCGACGCCGCCCTCCGCGCGGATTTCGTGGAGGATCGAATGGTCCCCGGGGCCGAGCGCATCGAGGCGGCGCCGGAACGGCTCGCCGGTGCGGATCACGTACTCGATCGGACTGCCCTGGAAGGTGGCGGTCTGCTCGACCTCGTGGCCGACGCGCCACAGCGTCACCGGCTTGTCCGGCAGCCAGGTGTAGCCCACCGAACGCACTTCCGGATGCAGGGTCGGCACCGAGAGCCGGATGCGCGACAGCCCCGCGCCCGCCTCGACGAGCTTCGCACCGAGCGCCTCGAGGAAGGGCGCCGGCTCCTGGATCTGCCGGCCTTCCATCAGCAGCCAGGCCAGCACCGGCGGCAAGGGCCAGCCCGGGAAGTCGGTACGGAAGATCTCGATGATGCGCGAGCGCGCCGGGAGGATGGCGCGGATGTCCTGCGGGGCGCGCGGATCGCTCATGCGGGACGGATGCGGCACCGGAATGCGTCCAATGGTAACCTATATGTGACTATCTGGCCTTGCCCGGCGCCACGGCGCGTTCCACCAGCGCATCCAGCGCCAGCGCCCCCTCGCCCACCGCGCCGACGCGCACCGGGTTGATGTCCACCGAGGCCACCTGCCCGTTCCAGGCGATCATGGTGTCGCCCAGCCGCACCGCCATCTGCGCCACGGCGTCGAGGTCGCGCGGCGCCTCGCCGCGCACCCCGGCGAGCAGCGGCGCGATGCGCAGGCCGGCGAGCGCATCCTTCACGGCCGCGACATCGAAGGGCGGCAGGAGGAGCGCGAAGTCCTTCAGCGCCTCAAGGTAGATGCCGCCGTCGCCGATCATCACCACCGGGCCGAACTGCGGGTCGAGCTTGGCGCCGAGCGCGAGTTCGTAGCCGCGCGCCGCCATGCGCGCCACGATCGCGCCCTCGAAGCGCGCGCCGAGTTCGCGCACCTTCGCCTTCTGCCGCCCGACCTCCTTCGCCACGGCGACCGCCTTGTCGAGTCCCACCTTCACCAGCCCGTGCTCGGACTTGTGCGGCAGGTCGCCGGAGCAGGCCTTCACCACCACCGCGCCGCCGAACGCGGCGGCGGCTGCGCGCGCCGCGCCCTGTGTCTTGCATAGCCGGAACTCGATCACCGGCAGGCCCGCGGCCGCCAGCACCGCCAGGCTCTGCGCCTCGTTCAGGAACGTCCCCTTGCCCTTCGGCAGCGCGGGCGCCTCCACCCCGCCGGCGCGGGCCGGCCGCGGCGCGCGCATCAGCGCGGCATGGCGCGCCAGCTGGCCGAGCGCCGCCACCGCCTCGCGCTCGCGCTCGAACACCGGCAGGCCCTCGGCGGCGAACGGCGCGCGCACCTCCGCCTGCGGCGCGGCGATCGCCACCGCGGCGCCGCTCGCCCGCGCATGGGCGGCGAAATCGCGCGCGAAGCGCGGCACGTCGTAGCCCGCGCCGGCGATCGGGAACGCGCCGAGCACGAGATCGGTGTCGGTGCCTTCGGCCAGCACCGGCAGCACGCGCGAAAACATCGCGCTGTCGGTCAGCAGGGCCCCGGTGACGTCGACCGGGTTGGTCGCGGTCGCGAACCCCGGCAGCACCGCCTTCAGGCGCGCGCGGGTCTCCTCGGACAGCACCGACAAGGGTACGCCGAGCTCCTCCGAGGCGTCCGCGGTCATCACGCAGCTCGCGCCGGAGTTGCTCAGCGCGAGCAGGCGCCCGCGCGTCGGCCGCCAGCCCTTCAGGTACAGCTGCCCGGCGCTCACCAGCTCGTGCGGGTCGGACACCCGCCAGATGCCGTGCCGGCGAAAGAACGCATCCACCACGCGGTCCTCGCTCGCCAGCGCGCCGGTATGCGAACTCGCCGCCTTGGCGCCGCTCGCGGTGCGTCCGGCCTTGACCGCGACGATCGGCAGGTCGCGCGCGCGCGCCGCCTCGGCCGCCGCGCCGAGCGCCGCCGGGTCCGGAATCGCCTCGAGGTAAAGGAGCACCAGCTTCACGCCTTCGTCGCGCGCGATCTCCGACACCAGGTCGGCCACCGTGACGTCGGCCTCGTTGCCGGTGGCGTGCACGTGGCGCACGTCCAGCCCGCGCTGGCGCGCCAGCACGTAGATCGCCTGCGAACAGGCGCCGCTCTGGCTGACGATCGCCACCGGCCCGTCCTTCGCTTCCAGCTCGTGGAAGATCGTGGAAAAATTCGCGATCGCGCCGGTGGCGAAGTTCGCCGTGCCCTGGCAGTTCGGCCCGACCATGCGCATGCCTGCGGCACGCGCCGCGGTCAGCATGCGGGCCTGCATCACCGCGCCTTCGCCGCCCACCTCGCCGAACCCGGAGGACATCACCACCGCGACCTTCACGCCCACCGCGGCGCAGGCCTCGACCGCGCGCACCGCCTCCTCGCCGGAGACCGCCACCACCACGAGGTCGGGCACGCCTGGAAGCGCCTTGAGGTCCGGGTAGGCCTTGAGCCCCTGTACTTCCGCGCGGCCCGGAGTGATCGGCCAGATCGGCCCGCGAAAGCCGTAGCGCTTCATGAACAGGATCGGGCGGCCGCCGACCTTGTGCGGGTTGTCCGAAGCGCCGATGACGGCGATCGACTGCGGGTTGAACGCGGCGGCGAGTCCGGTGACGGGCATTGCGTGGGGTATCCTGCGGTCTGACGATCCGGCTTGCATTCTAGCGAGCCTTCGACGAAGGACATCTCCTGGCCTGGTCCATTCCGCTGCGCGCCGTGCTTGCCGCGCTCGCCATCCACACGCTGTGGGGCGGCAACCCGGTCGCGGTGAAGCTCGGGCTGGAGGCGTTTCCACCGCTGTGGAGCGGGTTCCTGCGCTTCGTGCTGGGGTGTGCCTGCGTGGCGCTCTGGGCGCGCTTCTCGGGCATCTCGCTGGTGCCGCCGCGCGAGGAGCGCGCGGGACTGGCCGCCATCGGCGCGCTGTTCACCGTGCAGATCGCGCTCATGAACATCGGCTTCGGGCTCACCTCGGCCTCGAACAGCGCGGTGCTGATCGCCACGAATCCGCTCTTCGGCGTGCTGTTCGCGCACCTGCTGGTGCCGGGCGACCGGGTCAGCCCGATGCGCGCGCTTGGCGTGACGATCGCGTTTGCCGGCACCGCGCTGGTGCTGGCGCGCGGTGTGCCGCCGGTGGGAGGTGGCGCGCTGGGCGACTGGATCGTGCTCGCGAGCGCCGCCTTGCTGGGATTGCGCCTCGCGTTCGGCGGGCGGCTGCTGAAGCAGTACGACTACGTGCGCCTCACCTTCTGGCAGATGGCGGTGTCGCTGCCTCTGTTTCTCTTTGGCGGACTGGCGTTCGAGACCATCCGCTGGGAGGCGATCGGGCCGCGGCCCGTGCTCGGCATCCTCTACCAGGGCATAGTCGTGGCCGGTCTCGCGTTCACCGTGAACTACCACCTGATCCGGCGCTATCCGCCGAGCGTGATGATCAGTTTCAATTTCGTCGCGCCGG
>DATCYZ010000070.1:0-18591 GCA_036526195.1 Burkholderiales bacterium | reverse complement strand
GATGCTTCGCCACCTCGGCGTACCGGCGGCGAAGAGCGAGATGAGCTTCAGCGTCGCGCTCGCGCAGCCGCGCATCGAATGGTCGGGCACCGACCTGGACACGCTGTTCGCGCAGCGGCGCAACCTGCTGCGCCCCGGCTTCATGCGCATGGTGCTGGACGTGCTGCGCTTCAACCGCGAGGCGGCCGCAGCGGCCGACGTCGCCGCCGATCCCGCGCGCGCCGCCGAGACCCTCGGCGGCTTCCTCGTGCGCGGCCGTTACAGCAATGCGTTCCGCGACTGGTACCTGGTGCCGATGGCCGCGGCGATCTGGTCCTGCCCCACCGCGACCATGCTCGAGTACCCCTTCGCCTCGTTCGCGCGCTTCTTTCGCAACCACGGGCTGCTGCAGCTGCGCGACCGCCCGCAGTGGTACACCGTCGAGGGCGGCGCGCGTCGCTACGTGGACAAGCTGGCCGCCAGGCTGCGCGACGTGCGCCTGTCGAGCCCGGTGCGCGGCGTGGTGCGCGATGCGCGCGGCGTGACGCTCGCCGGCGAGCGATTCGACGCCCTGGTGCTCGCCTGCCACAGCAACCAGGCGCTCAGGATCCTGGGCGATTCCGCGCGGCCCGAGGAGCGCAGCGCGCTCGACGCCATCGGCTGGCAGTCGAACCGCGCGGTGCTCCACACCGACGCCTCCCTGCTGCCGGCCAATCCCCGCGTCTGGTCCGCGTGGAACTACGCCGCGGGGCACGGGGCGCCGGATGCGCGGCCGGTGGCGGTGCACTACCTGATCAACCGCCTCCAGCCGCTGCCCTTCACCGCGCCGGTGATCGTCTCGCTCAACCCGTTCCGCGCCCCGCACCCGGCGTCCATCCTCGGCGAGTACGATTACGCGCACCCCGCCTTCGGGCAGGGCGCGGTGCAGGCGCAGGCGCGCCTCGGCGCGCTGCAGGGTCGGCAGCACACCTGGTTCTGCGGCGCCTGGACGCGCAACGGCTTTCACGAGGACGGCCTGCAGTCCGCGATCGCCGTGGCGGGCGATTTCGGCGTCGCACCGCCGTGGCAGCCGCTCCAAGCCGCGCCGGCCCTGTCGCAGGCGATCGCCGCATGAGCGCGCGCGCCGCCCCGTCCGCGGAACTGGTCACCGGCAGCGTGCGCCACCGCCGCCTCGCGCCGGTGGAGAACCGCTTCGCCTATCGCGTGTTCTTCCTGCGCCTGCCGCTCAGCCGCCTGCAGGCGTCGGGCAATGCGCTGTTCTCGATCGACCGGCCGAACCTGTTCAGCCTGCGCTTTCGCGACCACGGCGCGCGCGACGGCAGCCCGCCGCTCCCGTGGATCCGCGCGCTGCTCGCGCGCGAAGGCCTCGGCGCGGCCTCGGGGGAAGTCTGGCTGCACGCCTTCCCGCGCGTGCTCGGCTACGTCTTCAACCCGGTGAGCTTCTGGTTCTGCGAGGACCCCGAGGGCCGCACGCGCGCCGTCGTCGCGGAAGTGAACAACACCTTCGGCGACCATCACGCCTACCTGCTCGCGCACCCGGACGCGCGCCCGATCGAGGACGGCGAGGCGCTCGCCGCGCGCAAGCGCCTGCACGTCTCGCCCTTCCTGCCGCTGCGCGGCGCGTACCGCTTTCGCTTCGCCACGCGCGGCGCGGCGCGCCTTGCGCGCATCGACTACCTGGACGACGGCGTCGCGCAGCTGCTCACCAGCATCTCCGGCCGGCCCGCGCCCCTGACGGCGGCGCGCCTCGCCCGCGCCTTCCTCAGCCATCCCCTGATGAGCTTCGGGGTGATGGCCCGCATCCACTGGCAGGCGCTGCGCCTCTGGGCGAAGCGCGTGCCGTTCTTCTCCAGACCCCAGCCTCCCGCACAGGACCTCAGCCGATGACCCACACCGCCGCCTCCCTCCCCTCGCGATTGCCGCTCGCCGCCCGGCCGGTGCTCGCCGCCCTCGAACGCCTCGCCCACGGACGCCTGCGCATGACGCTGCCCGATGGCGCGCGCCTCGATTTCGGCCCCGGCGGGCCGCAGGCGGCGATCGAACTGCGCGACGCGCGCGCGTTCGGGCGCATCCTGCGCGGCGGCGACATCGGCTTTGCCGAGGGCTACCTCGAAGGCGAGTGGGACACGCCCGACCTCGCCGCGCTGCTCGGCGTGCTCGCCGCGAACCGCGAGGCGCTGGCCGGCGCGCTGCACGGCAGCCTCGCCGGACGCCTCGCGCAGCGGCTGCTCAACCTGCTGCGCGCGAACACCCGCGCCGGCAGCCGCCGCAACATCGCCGCGCACTACGACCTCGGCAACGATTTCTACGCGCTCTGGCTGGACGCCGGCATGAGCTACTCGAGCGGCCTGTACCAGGGCGACCCGTCGCGATCGCTCGCCGACGCGCAGCAGGCGAAGTACGAGCACCTGCTCGGGCTGCTCGACCTGCCGGCCGGGCGCCGCGTGCTCGAGATCGGCTGCGGCTGGGGCGGCTTCGCCGAGCTTGCCGCGGCGCGCGGCCTGGAGGTGACCGGCATCTCGCTGTCGCGGCGGCAACTCGAATGGGCCGAGCGGCGCCTCGCGGGGCGCGGCTTCGCGACCGGTTCGAGCCTCGCGTTCCTCGACTACCGCGACGTGCGCGGGCGCTTCGACGCGGTGGCCTCGATCGAGATGCTGGAGGCGGTGGGCGAGCGCTGGTGGCCCTCGTACTTCGCCAAGCTTGCCGAGGTGCTGCCGCGCGGCGGGCGCGCCGCGATCCAGTCGATCCTCATCGACGCGTCGCTGTTCGAGACCTACCGCCGCGGCGGGGACTTCATCCGCCGCTACATCTTTCCCGGCGGCATGCTGCCGACGATGACGCGCATCGAGCAGGCGGCCGGCCGCGCCGGCTTCGAGGTGGCGAAGACGCTGCGCTTCGGCCAGGACTACGCCACCACGCTCGTCGCCTGGCGCGAGCGCTTCCTCGCGCGTCGCGCCGAGGTGCGCGCGCTCGGCTACGACGAGCGCTTCCTGCGGATGTGGAACTTCTACCTCGCGTACTGCGAGGCGGGCTTTCGCGCTGGCTCGACCGACGTCGCGCAGGTGCTGCTGGTGAAGCGGTGAAGGCGGCGCTCCTTGCGCTGACGCTGCTCGTCGCCGCCGTCCCGGGCGCCGTGGCCCGCGAGGCGCCCCGCCCGCCGGCGGCCACGCTCGCGGCGGAGCGCATCGGCGCGGGCACGCTGCGCTGGTTCGGGCTGCAGGTCTACGACGCCGCCCTCTGGGCGCCGCGCCGCCCGTTCGACGCCGCGGCGAGCTTCGTGCTCGTGCTGCGCTATGCGCGCGCGCTCGAGGGCGGCCGGATCGCGACGCGCTCCATCGACGAGATCGCCCGCCTCGAGGCCAGCAGCGAAGCGCAACGGCAGGACTGGGGCGAGGCGCTGCGCGCCCTGCTGCCCGATGTCGCGCCGGGCGACCTGCTCGCCGGCGAGCACCGACCCGGACGCGGCGTGCGCTTCTGGCTGAACGGGCGGCCGATCGGCGAGATCGCCGACCCGGCCTTCGCGCGCGCCTTCTTCGCGATCTGGCTCGACGCGCGCTCGAGCGCCCCGGCCCTGCGCGCCGCGCTCCTCGGTGTCGCACCGTGAGCGCGGCACCGCTCGAGCGCCGGGCGCTTGCCGCCTACGGCCTGCTCGGCCTGCCGCTCGCCGGGGCGGCCTTGCCGGTCTACGTCCACCTGCCGAACCTCTACGGCGCGCTGCTCGGCATGAACCTAGCGCTGCTGGGCGCGGTGCTGCTCGGCGCGCGCCTTGCCGATGCGTTCATCGACCCGCTGCTCGGCGCGCTCGCCGACCGGCTGCAGCGCCCGCGCCTGCTCGCCTTCGCCGGCACGGCGCTGCTGGCGGCGGGCCTGGTGGCGGTCTTCCACCCGCCGCGCGCGGGCGTGTCGCTGTGGCTCTGGCTCGCGCTCGCGCTCGTCCCGGTGTACCTGGGCTTCAGCCTCGCCACCATCGCCTACACCGCCTGGGGCGCGCTGCTCGGCGAAACGCCGCACGAGCGCACCCGCGTGGCGGCCAGCCGCGAGGGCTTCGGGCTTGCCGGCGTGGTGGTCGCGAGCGTGCTGCCCGGCGCGCTCGCCGCCGGCCTGGACGAGGGACTCGCGCGTTACAGCCTGATCGCCGCGGCCATCGCCCTCGGCTGCGCCGCGCTCACCGTGGGCTTCGCGCCTGCGCCGCTCGCGCGCCCGGCGGCGACCCCGGTGCGCTGGCGCGCGCTCGTCGCGCCGTTCGACAACCCGGCCTTCGGCCCGCTCTTCGCGGTGTTCATCCTGAACGGCATCGCCTCCGCCCTGCCCGCCACCCTGGTGCTGTTCTTCGTCAGCGATGCGCTCGGCCTGCCGGCGCAGGCCGGCCTGTTCCTCGCGGCCTACTTCGTTGCCGGCGCCGCCAGCCTGCCGCTGTGGCTCCGCCTCGCGCAGCGCCACGGCAAGCGCGAGGCGTGGATCGCCTCGATGCTCGCCGCCGTGGCGGCCTTCGCCCTCGCCTTCGCGCTCGGGCCGGGGGACCGCGGCGGCTTCCTCGCCGTGTGCCTGCTCTCCGGCCTCGCGCTCGGCGCCGACCTCGCGCTGCCCCCGGCCCTGCTCGCCGACGCGATTCGCGCGCGCGGCGACGAGGCGCGCGCGGGCGCCTACATGGGCCTGTGGAGCTTCGCCACCAAGGCGAACCTCGCGCTCGCCGCCGGCCTCGCCCTGCCTCTGCTCGCCTGGCTTGGCTACCGGCCGGGCGATGCGGGCAGCGTGCAGCCGCTGTACTTCGCCTACTGCCTTCTGCCCTGTGCGCTCAAGCTCGCCGCCGCCGGCCTGCTCTGGCGCGGGGGCGCGCGTCCCTCGGAGCTTCGCCATGCCTAGAGTCCTCGCCGTGCTGTTCCTGTCGATCTTCCTGCTGGCCGGTTGCGCCGGTGTCGAGCCGGCGGCCTACCGCAACGAGAAGCCCGCGCTCGACCTGTTCCGCTACTTCGAGGGCACCACCGACGGCTGGGGCGTGTTCACCGACCGCGCCGGCAAGGTGGTGAAGCGCTTCACGGTGGTGATCCGCGGCACGGTTTCGGGCGACACGCTGGTGCTCGACGAGGCCTTCACCTATTCCGACGGGATGACGCAGACGCGGGTCTGGACCATCCGCCGCGCGGGCGACACGCGCTTCACCGGCACCGCCGCGGACGTCGTCGGCGCGGCCGACGGCGTGGTCGCCGGCAACGCACTGCAATGGCGCTACGTGCTCGCGCTCGAGGTCGACGGACGCACTTGGCACGTGGACTTCGACGACTGGATGTACCTGCAGGACGACGCCGTGATGCTGAACCGCTCGGTCATGTCGAAGTTCGGCCTGCGGCTGGGCGAGCTGTTCCTCGCGTTCCGCAGGCGCGGCTGATGGCGCTCAACCCCCCGATCGAGGACTGGCGCGGCCGACGCGTGTGGCTGGTCGGCGCCTCCAGCGGCATCGGCGCCGCGCTGGCCGAGGCGCTCGTGGCGCGCGGCGCGCGCGTGGCCGTCTCGGCGCGCTCGGCGGATGTGCTCGAGTCGCGCTTCGGCGGGCGCGCGCGCATCGAGCCCCTGGACGTGACCGACGCGCGCGCCACCGCGGCGACCGCGGCGCGGCTGGGGTCCGAGTGGGGCAGCCTCGACCTGGTGATTCACCTGGCCGGCACCTATCGCGAGATGCGCCCGTCCTCGATGGACCTCGAGGCGGTGCGCGCGATCATCGAGCTCAACCTGACGAGCGTGTTCAACCTGCTCGCCGCGGCGCTGCCGCAGATGGCGCGCGGCGCGCAGGTGTCAATCGTCTCCAGCGTCGCCGGCTACGGCGGCCTGCCCAACAGCCTCGCCTACGGCGCGAGCAAGGCGGCCCTGATCAACCTCGCCGAATCGCTCTGGCTCGACCTGCGCGCGCGCGGCATCGGCGTGAGCGTGGTGACCCCGGGCTTCGTCGACACGCCGCTCACCGCGCGGAACAGCTTCCCGATGCCCGCGCTGATCGGCGCCGGGGACGCGGCGCGCGAGATGGTGCGCGGGCTCGAGCGCGGCGACTTCGAAACCCACTTCCCGAAGCGGTTCACGCTGGCGGTGAAGGCGATCGGCCTGCTGCCGCGGGCGCTGCGCCTGCGCCTGGTGCGGGCGCTCACCGGTCGATGAGCGCCGCGCCCGCATCCGCCGTCTCGCCGCGCGCCCTCGCCTGGCGCTGCGCGCTCGCGATCGGCAGCGTGGCGGCGGTCGACCTCGGCTTCACCGCGGCCTACGCGCTGGCCGGCGGACGCCTCGGCGCGCCGCTTGGCGTCTACGCCCTGCAGGTGGCGCTGTTCGGCCTCGCGGCCATGGCGCTTGGCTGGCAGCTGTTCGCGCCGATCCGCCGCGCCCCTCGAGCGCGCGGTCGAGGCGGCCTGGCGGCGGCTGAACCGCCTGCCGCGCCTGTCGGCCGTCGCGGTCTTCGTGCTCGGCTTTGCCTACGCCGTGTGGAGCTTCGCCGGTGGCATGTACGTTGCCGATCCCGCGCAGCTCGCGTCCCTGCCCGACCCGCTCGTGGCATCCGCCCTCGTCTGGTACGCCTTCGTCTACGCGGCCTACTTCGCGCTCTTCGCCGCGGCCGGCGCGGACGCCGTGGCGCGCGCCGCGCGCGTACGCCTTGCGGCGCGCAGCGCGCCCGCGGAGGCCGACCTGCCCGGCCGGCTGGTGCCGCGGCTGCACCTCGCGC
The DNA here is from genome assembly GCA_036526195.1 of Burkholderiales bacterium. Lineage (GTDB taxonomy): Bacteria > Pseudomonadota > Gammaproteobacteria > Burkholderiales > SG8-39 > DATCYZ01. The sequence continues at coordinate 11,909 of DATCYZ010000070.1, read as the reverse complement.
TCGCCATGCTGGCGGTGATGCCACCGATGGTGCTGGCGCTGGACCTCACGGTGTTCGAGGCGGTGCGCGCGGCGCAGGGACTTGGCACGGACAAGCTCGTGCTGCTCGACCTGCTCGCCACCCTCGCCGCCGGCAGCGTGGCGGCGGTCTACGCCGCGCGGCAGGTGCGTGCGCCGCTGGCGGACCTCGGGCAGGCGGTCGGGCGCATCGCACTCGGCGTCTACGACCGCCCGGCGCCGGTGGCGGGCGACGACGAGTTCGGCCGGCTGACGCTGCACTTCAACCGCATGGCGCAGGGCCTGCGCGAGCGCGAGATCATCCGCCGCGAGTTCGGCCGCTACCTGAGCCCCGAGATCGCCACGCGCATCCTCGAAGGCGCGCTCGGCGAGCCGTCAGACCGCGACCACGCTGAATTGCGCGAAACGAGCATCGTGTTCACCGACCTGGAGGGCTTCACGCCGCTCACCGAACGCCTTGAACCGCGCGCGCTGATCGCACTCCTCGAGCAGTACTTCGCGCTGATCGACGGCGCGCTGCGGCGCCGCGGCGGCATCATCCACTCCTTCATCGGCGACGCGGTGCACGCCTCGTTCAACTTCGCCGACGACTGCCCGGACCACGCCGCGGCCGCGCTGGAGGCGGCGCTCGAGATCCAGGCGCGCCTGCGCGCGGCGCGCTTTCCCGGCGGCGAGACGATGCGCACGCGCATCGGCGTGCACACCGGGGTCGTCGCCGCTGGGGCGATCGGCAGCGCGCGACGCATGAACTACGCCATGTTCGGCGGCGCGGTGAACGTGGCCATGCGCCTGGAGCAGATGAACAAGGAATGCGGCACGACGCTGCTCGCCAGCGGCGCCACGGTGCAGGCCTGCGGCGCGGCGACGCGCCGCTTCGCGCTGCGCGTGCTCGGCGAGAAGCGCCTGCGCGGCTGCGCCGATCCGGTTTCCATCTACGAGGTGCGCGGCCATGCCGACGACATCGAACGACTTGCGGCTTGACGCGCTGGTCGCCTGGTACGAAACGCTCGCCCCGGCGACGCTCGCCGACATCGGCCGCCACTACGCCGCGAACGCCTGGTTCAGGGACCCGTTCAACGAGGTCACCGGGCGCGAGGCGATCCGGCACATCTTCGTCCACATGTTCGAGGCGACCGGCACGCCGCGTTTCGAGGTCACTTCGCGCGCGGCACAGGGCAACGAAGCCTTCCTCGCCTGGACGTTCCGCTGCACCCTGCGCGGGCGCGCGTTCGAGGTGCGCGGCATGACCCACCTGGAGTTCAACGCGCGCGGCAAGGTGGCGCGCCACCACGACCACTGGGACGCGGCCGGGGAACTGTACGAGAAGTTCCCCGTACTCGGCGGCCTGATGCGCTGGCTGCGGCGCCGCCTTTCCGCGGGGGGCTGAGGCGCCGGCGGACAGCCGGCCGTCGCGTCGCGCTACTTCCTCGCGTGCTGGCGGTCGTGCTTCTGGCGCGCGATGCGCTGGCTCTGCTTGTCCTGGGCGTGCTCGATGCGGCGCGCTTCCTTCGGCGTCACCCTGCCGTCGGCCACGGCCTTGTCTTCCATTTTCTGCACCTTCGCCTGGCCGCGCTGCAGCCGCGCCGCCTCTTTCTGCGTGAGCGAACCCGAGGCCACGCCCTGGTCGATGCGTTGTTGCTGGTTCGCCTGCCGCTGGTCGATGCGCGGCGTGCTGGGGGTCTGCGCCGACGCGGGCAGCGCGACGGCAAGGGTGAACGCGATCACTGTGACGGATTTCACGATTTTCATGGCGCCTGCTCCCTCTGGTTGGTGTCGTGGACGTTCCACGCAAGCCATTAACGCAGGAAGGCGCGTAACAGTCGTCGCGGCTTTGTAAGCAGCTGTTGCCCGAAGGCCGGGTCGATGCGCTTGAGGGCGTCGGTCACTAGGCAGTCCACCCCCCAGCCAAGCAGCTTGCGCGCCACGCGCCGGTCGTTCACCGTCCAGCACAGCACCGCGTAGCCGGCAGCGTGGATGTCCTCGGCGAGCGGTTTCGTCAGCGCGCGGTGGTTGCAGTGCAGCGCGACGCAGCCGAGCGCCCCCATGGTCTCGCGCCAGTTCTTCGGGATGCGCCCGACGAGGTAGCCGCGCGGCAGTTCGGGCGCCGCGCGCTTGGCCGCGATCAGCGCCTCGACCGAGAACGAGGACAGGATCGGAGCGAGCGGCACGTCGCGCCAGAGTTCGCGCGCCGCGAGCGCCACCGCGGTGCCGGTCTCGCGCTCGTGGCCGCGCGCCGGCTTGATCTCGACGTTGGCCCACAGGTGCAGGTCGCGGCACAGCTGGCCGGCCTGCTCGAGGGTCGGGATGCGCTCGCCGCGCCACTTGCGCCCGCGCCACTTGCCGGCGTCCAGTCCCGCGAGCTTGCCGTAGGGCGTGCGCGCGACGTGGCCCGGCACGCCGGTGGTGCGCTCCAGCGTCTCGTCGTGGATCAGCACCGGCGTGCCGTCGCCGGCCAGCATGACGTCGAACTCGACGCCGCGAAACCCCATCTCGGCGCCAAGACGGATCGCGCCCAGGGTGTTCTCCGGGGCGAGCTTGCCGCCGCCGCGGTGGGCGACGATCCTCGGGTAGCGCCAGCTCATGCGGCCGCCTTTGCGTCCGCCGGTCGGTGGCGCGGCTTCAGGCGCACGTAGAGCGTGCGCCGCACGCGCGCCACCAGGCTCGCGTCCGCGGCATGCACCACGTCGACGTCGAAGCGCGGCAGCACTTTCTCGCCGCCGGCGGCGGCGGCCTCGATCTCGGCGACGCGCGCCGCGGGCAGCACGAAGTGCGCGCGCACAGTGCCGCGCCCCGGGGCGACGTAGTCGATGCTCGCAGACTGGTCCCAGACCAGGTAGCGCTCGCCGAGCCGGTGCATGAGCAGGATCGCGTAGAAGGGATCGGTCATGGCGTACAGGCTGCCGCCGAAGTGGGTGCCCACGTAGTTGCGGTTCAGCCGCCCGAGGCGCATCTCGGCGGTGGCCTCGCTCCAGTCCTCGGCGATGTGGCGCACCCGCACCCCGGCGAAGAGGAACAGCGGCCAGGAGTTCATGCCCCGGCGAAGCAGCCCGGGCTTCATCCTTCGATGCGCGCGCCCGTGCCTGCGTCGTACCAGTGCACCTTCGCCGGGTCGTAGCGCAGCGGCAGCTCGCCGGTGCGGGTGTCGAGCGAGGCGTGCATGCGCGCGGCGACGCGCGGTCCGTTGGCGCCGCCGACATGGCCGTAGACCAGCGTGTCGGCGCCCAGCGGCTCGATCAGGTCGATGTTCACGGTCAGGTTGGCATCCGACGCTGCGCAGGGCTCCAGGTGCTCCGGGCGGATGCCGAAGAAGAGCTTGCGGCCGTCCTTCTCCTCGGGCAGCAGGTTCATGGCGGGCGAGCCGATGAAGCCGGCGACGAACACCGTGGCGGGCCTGGCGTAGACCTCGAGCGGCGCGCCGATCTGCTCGGCGCGGCCGGCGTTCATCACGATCATGCGGTTGGCGAGCGTCATCGCCTCGACCTGGTCGTGGGTGACGAACAGGCTGGTGGTGCCAAGGCGCCGGTGCAGCGCCTGCAATTCGGCGCGCATCTGCACCCGCAGCTTGGCGTCCAGGTTCGACAGCGGCTCGTCGAACAGGAAGGCCGCCGGCTCGCGCACGATGGCGCGGCCCATGGCGACGCGCTGGCGCTGGCCGCCGGAGAGCTCGCGCGGCCGGCGCTGCAGCAGCGCGCCGAGCTCGAGGATCTCCGCGGCGCGCTTCACCCGCGTGTCGATGTCCTCCTTCGACAGGCCGCGGATGCGCAAGCCGTAGGCCATGTTGTCGTAGACGCGCATGTGCGGGTAAAGCGCGTAGTTCTGGAACACCATGGCGATGTCGCGGTCCTTGGGCTCGAGCTGGTTCACCACCCGGTCGCCGATCACGATCTCGCCCGCAGTGATCGGCTCGAGGCCCGCCACCATGCGCAAGAGCGTCGACTTGCCGCAGCCGGAGGGCCCGACGATCACCACGAACTCGCCGTCGGCGACATCCATGGACACGCCGTGGATCACCTCCTGCGCGCCGTAGCTCTTGCGCACGTTCCTGAACGACACTTCAGCCATCGCACATCCTCAAAAGTACCCTCGGCGCAGCCAGGGGGGTAACGGGGGGCCGGCGAGGCCCCCTGTTCCGAGCCTGCCCGGAAAGGGCCCGCGCCGCCGTCCTATTTCTCCGTCTCAACAAGCCCTTTCACGAACCACTTCTGCATCAACATCACCACCAGCGCCGGCGGCACCATCGCCAGCATGGCGGTGGCCATCACCAGCGGCCACTCGGTGATCGCGTCACCGCCCGGGATCTGGCGCTTGATGCCGATCACGGTGGTGTACATCGACTCATCGGTGGTGATCAGCAGCGGCCACAGGTACTGGTTCCAGCCGTAGATGAACTGGATCACGAACAGGGCCGCGATGCTGGTCGAGGACAGCGGCAGCAGCACGTCCTTGAAGAAGCGCATCGGCCCGGCGCCGTCGATGCGCGCGGCTTCGGCGAGCTCGTCGGGCACCGTCATGAAAAACTGCCGGAAGAGGAAGGTCGCGGTCGCCGACGCGATCAGCGGCAGCGTCAGGCCGGTGTAGGAATTCAGCATCCCCAGGTCCGAGACCACCTTGAAGGTCGGAATGATGCGCACCTCGACCGGCAGCATCAGCGTGACGAAGATCATCCAGAAGAGGAAGTTGCGCAGTGGGAAGCGGAAATAGACGATGGCGAAGGAGGCAATGATCGAGATCGTGATCTTGCCGAATGCGATGACCAGCGCCACGATCAGGCTGTTCAGCATCATGCGCCCGACCGGCGCCTTGGAGCCGAGCTGGGTGCCGGCGGTGAGCACGCGGCTGTAGTTCTCCCACATCTGGTTGCCGGGCACGAGCGACATCGGCGCGGCGAGGATCTGCTCGATGGTCTGGGTCGAGGCGACGAAGGTGATGTACAGCGGCAGCGCGATCACGACGATGCCGGCGATGAGCACCAGGTGCGTGAGGACGGTCAGGCCGGGGCGGTTCTCGACCATGATTCAGTAGTTGACCTTGCGCTCGATGAAACGGAACTGCACCACCGTCAGGGCGATGACGACCGCCATCAGCACCACCGACTGCGCCGACGAACCGCCGAGGTCCGAGGCCTTCACGCCGTCGTAGTAAACCTTGTAGACGAGAATCTGCGTCGCCCCCGCCGGACCGCCCTCGGTGGTGGCATCGATCACGCCGAAGGTGTCGAAGAAGGCATAGACGATGTTCACCACCAGCAGGAAAAAGGTGGTGGGCGAGAGCAGCGGGAAGACGACGGTCCAGAAGCGGCGCATCGGGCCCGCGCCGTCGATGGCCGCGGCCTCGATCAGCGATTTCGGGATCGACTGGAGGCCAGCGAGGAAAAACAGGAAATTGTAGCTCACGTGCTTCCACACCGAGGCGATCACCACCAGGAGCATCGCCTGGTCACCCTTCAGCACCCAGTTCCAGTCGACGCCGAACTCGCGCAGCCCATAGGTGAACACGCCGATCGACGGCGCAAAGAGGAAGCCCCAGAGCACGCCGGCGACAGCGGGCGCCACCGCGTAGGGCCAGATGAGCAACGTCTTGTAGGCGAGCGCGCCGCGCAGAACGCGATCGGCCATGACCGCGAGCACCAGCGAGATGACGATGCCGCTGGAGGCCACCCAGAGGCTGAAGATCGCGGTGGTGCGGAACGAAGCGAGATAGTGCTCGTCGTTGAACAGCGTCCTGAAGTTTTCCAGGCCGACGAACTCGGTGTTCAGGCCGAAGGCGTCCTGCAACTGGAACGAATACCAGCCAGCCTGGAAAGCGGGCCAGAAGAAAAAGACGAGGGTGATCGCGATCTGCGGCGCGATCAGCGCATAGGGCAGCCAGGCGGAACGAAAGACGACGCGCTTTTCCATGATTCGTTCAGTCCGACACTCCCTCGGTCACAAACAAACGCCGTGTCACCGAAAAGCCGAGGGCGCGATTCAAACTCCGATCGAAGCCGTCCCGACCGAAGCGCTCATTCGACCCCGGAACGACGGAGGAAATCAAAGGGGGGCGCCAAGCGCCCCCCCCTTTCCTTCACCGGGCCGATTTCTGGAACTGCTCCAGGATCGTATTGCCGCGCTTGACCGCGTCGGCGAGTGCGGCCTTGGCCGACTTCTTGCCGGCGAACACCGCCTCCATCTCCTCTTCGATCACCTGCCGGCCCTGCACGAAGTTGCCGAAGCGCAGGCCCTTGGAGTTCGCCGTCGGCGCCTTGTTGTTCAGCTGGCGCACCGAGACGTCGGTGCCGGGATTCTGCTCGTAGAACCCGGACTTCTTCGTCGCCTCATAAGCGGCATTGGTGATCGGCGCATAACCGGTCTGCTGGTGCCATTTCGCCTGCACGTCCGTCGAGGACAGGTAGGTGAAAAACCTGGCGATGCCCTTGTAGATGGACTTGTCCTTCTGCGTCAGCACCCAGAGCGTCGCCCCGCCGATGATGGAGTTCTGCGGCGCGCCCTTGATGTCGTCGTGGTAGGGCAGGAAGTTCACCGAAAAGGCGAACTTGTTCAGCTTCTTGATGTTGGCCTGCGCGCCCGAGCTGCCGGTGAACATCGCGCAGTCGCCGCTGGCGAACTTCGCATCGCCCTTGTTGCCGAGACCGGCATACGTGAACCAGCCCTTCTTGACGAAATCTCCGAGCATGTCGAGGTGCTTGACGTGTTGCGGCGAATCGATCGTGAAGCGCGTGTCGAAGCCGCCGAAGCCGTTCGACTTGGTGCCGATCGGCAGGTTGTGCCAGGCGCTGAAGTTCTCGATATGCACCCAAGACGGCCAGCTGGAGGTATAGACGCACTCCTGGCCCGAGGCCTTCAGCTTGCCCGCCGTGATGGCGAATTCCTTCCACGTCGTGGGCGCCTTCTCGGGGTCCAGCCCGGCCTTCTTGAACGCATCCTTGTTGACGTAGAACACCGGAGTCGAGCTATTGAATGGCATCGACAGCAGGTTGCCTTTCGGATCCATGTAATACCCGGCAACCGCGCCGAGATAGGCCTTGGGATCGAACTTCTCGCCGCCCTCCTTCATCAGCTGGTAGACGGGCTTGATGGCGCCTTTCGCGCCCATCATGGTCGCGGTGCCGACCTCGAACACCTGCACGATGTGCGGGGGGTTGCCGGCGCGGAACGCGGCGATGGCGGCGGTCATCGACTCGGGGTAGCTCCCCTTGTAGATCGCCGTCACCTTGTATTCCTTCTGGCTGGCGTTGAAGCCGGCAGCGAGCTCATTGGTGCGCTCGCCCAGCGCCCCGCCCATCGAATGCCACCACTGGATCTCGGTCTGCGCCTGCGCCGCGCTGACCCCGAACAGGCCTGCGCTGACGAGCGCGACCCAAATTGCCTTCTTCTGCATCGTCGTCCCCTCTCTCTGGTTTCTCGGACCCGGTCGCCGCCAGCCTGTGGCCGACAGCGAAGACCGCGGATATTACTGTCCCGTTACGCGGCCGGTCTACTGCCTTGTGCAGCCTATTTCTTCCCCCTGCGGGTCGGCGCCCGGGCCGGCGCGCGCGCCGCAGGCTCCGCCGCCGTGGCATTCGCGCGTTCGAACTGCTCGAGCAGTTCATTGCCGCGCTGCACCGCCGCATTCAGGGCGTCCATCGGCGCCTTGCCCTTCTCCCACACCGCCTCGAGCTCCTCGTGGATGATGGCGCGCACCTGCAGGAAGTGCCCGATGCGGATGCCCTTGGATTCCTTCTGGGGATTGCGCAGCAGGAGCTGCCGGATCGCGACCTCGTGGCCCGGCAGCTTCTGGTACAGGCCGTCCGCCTTGGCCCGCTCGTAGCCGGCGCGGGTCACCGGCAGGTAGCCGGTGGCGCCGTGCCAGGCCACCTGCGTCTCGGGCAGCGTCAGCCAGCTCACGAAGCGCGCGACGCCGCGGTAGGTCTCGCGCGACCTGCCGCCCATCGCCCACAGTGCGCCGCCGCCGATCAGGGTGTTCTGCGGCGCCTCGGGGAAATCGTCGTAATGGGGGAACTGCGCCACGCCGAGCTCGAACTTCACCGCGTTCTTCAGGTCCTCGTAGGCAGAGGCTGAGGCGAGCAGCACCGCGCATTCGCCGGACGCGAAGCGCCCTTCGGCGGCGTTCTCGCGCCCGGACCAGACGAAGTACCCGCCCTTGTGCCAGGACGCGAGCATCGACACCCAGCGCACCATCAGCCGGGTATTGAACTCGAGCCGCGCCTGCACTCCGCCCAGGCCGTTGTCGTGCGAGGCGAACGGCTGGTTGTGCCAGGCGCCCATGTTCTCGATCAGCACCCAGGACGGCCAGCTGGTGGTCATCGGGCAGGCGACCTGCTTGTCGACCATCGCCCCGAGCACGGCCGGCATCTCGTACCAGGTCTTCGGCGGCGCCTCCGGGTCCAGCCCCGCACGGCGGAAGGCATCGCGGTTGTAGAACATCACCGGCGTCGACACGTTGAACGGCAGCGCCAGCATGCGCCCCTGCGCATCGCCGTAGAACGCCGCGATCGCCGGCACGAACTTGCCGTGGTCCAGCGGCTGGCCGGTCTCCACCATCAGGCGCCACAGCGGGCGCACCGCGTCGCGCGCCGCGATCATGTCGGCGGCGCCGACTTCGTAGACCTGCAGCAGGTCCGGGCCGTCAGGCTTGCCGCTGGCCGCAAGGCCTTCGCGCAGCGTCTGTTCGTACGGCCCCTTGTAGACGGGCAGCACGCGCACGTCCTTCTGCGATCCGTTGAAGCGCGTCACCAGCGCCTCGAGCGCCGCACCGTGCGCGCCGCGCATCGCGTGCCAAAGCCGCAGGTCCTCGACCGCCAGCGCACTCGTGCTCGTCAGCGCCGCGACCAGCAAACCGGCCACCGCGCGCCCAAGGCCTCCCGATCCCATGCGCCTCCCCGTGTTTCGTGCCCGGTCTGGTGCCGGGGCGGGGCGCAGTATATAAGATGAGGAATCGACACTTTCACGCCTCCCGCCCCGCCATGGCCGCCTTGCATGAACTGAGCGCGCTGGAACTCGCCGCGCATTTCGCCGACCGCAGCGTCTCGCCGGTGGAGGCCGTCGAGGCCGCGCTCGCGCGCATCGCGGCCTGGGAACCGGCGATCAACGCGATGTACCGCGTCGACGCCGACGGCGCGCGCGCCGCCGCGCGCGAGGCCGAGGCGCGCTGGCGCGCCGGCCGCCCGCGCTCGCCGCTCGACGGCGTGCCGATCACCATCAAGGACAACATCGCCACGCGCGGCGACCCGACGCCGGTGGGCACGCGGGCGAATGAGGACGCACCGGTCGCGACCGAGGACGCGCCGCCCGCGGCGCGCGTGCGCGAGGCCGGTTGCGTGCTCCTCGGCAAGACCACGATGCCGGACTTCGGCATGCTCTCCTCCGGCCTGTCGAGCCTGCACGGCCTCACGCGCAACCCGTGGCGCACCGACCGCAACACCTCGGGTTCGAGTTCCGGCGCGGGGGCCGCCTGCGCGGCGCGCTACGCGCCGCTGCACCTTGGCACCGACATCGGCGGCTCGGTGCGCCTGCCGGCGACGCACTGCGGCATCTTCGCCCTGAAGCCCTCGCTTGGCCGGGTGCCGGTGTACCCCCCGTTCATCGGCCGCGTCACCGGCCCGATGACGCGCTCCGTGCTCGACGCCGCGGCGCTGATGAACGCGATCGCGCGGCCCGACGCGCGCGACTTCATGCAACTGCCGCCGCAGGACGAGGACTACCTCGCGCGCGCGCGCGATGCCGATGCCGGCTGGCTGAAGGGCCTGCGCATCGGCCTGCTGCTCGATGCGGGCAGCGGCCTCGCGCCGCACCCGGAGATCGTCGCCGCGACGCGGGCCGCGGCGCAGGCGCTCGAGGACGCCGGGGCGGGTGTCGAGCCGGTCGCGGGCTTCCTCGTGCCGGAACTGCTCGAGGGCATGCAGCGCTTCTTCGAGGCGCGCTCGTACAACGATTACATGGCGCTGCCGCACGAGCGGCAGAAGAAGGTGCTGCCCTTCATCGTCGAATGGTGCACCTGGCGAGCGAAGGACTTCAGCGGCCGCGACGTGATGGCGGCCTACAACGCCTACGTGCAAATGCGCGACGTCACGGCGCGCGCCACCGAGCCCTTCGACTTCGTGCTCTCTCCGACCTCGCCGATCCTGCCCTACGAGGCCGAACTGCCCTGCCCCGGCAACGATCCGCACGACGCGCTGCCGCACATCGCCTTCACCGTCGCCTACAACATGTCCGAGCAGCCGGCTGCGTCGCTCAACTGGACGACGAGCGCCGACGGCCTGCCGATCGGCGTGCAGGTCGCGGGCCGGCGCTTCGACGACGGCGGCGTGCTGCGGCTTGCGGCTGTGCTCGAGGATCTGCGCCCGGCGCAGGCGGGGTGGCCGGAACCGGCGGGCTGACGCCGGCGCAGGGAATATAGTAACATATATGTTACCTTAAGGCCTTTTTCGGCGCCCGACACGACCATGCCGCAACACGACCTCGTCATTCGCAACGCGCGCCTCGCCGACGGCAGCGGCGCGCCGCTCCTCGAGGGCGACCTCGCCGTCGACGGCGATCGCATCGCCGCGCTCGGCAACGTACCGGGCGCCGGAAAGCGGACGATCGACGCGCAGGGCCGCGTGCTCTCGCCCGGCTTCATCGACGTGCACACCCACGACGACTTCGCCGCGATCCTGCACCCGGACATGTCCTTCAAGACCGCGGGCGGCGTCACCACCTGCGTGGTGGGCAACTGCGGCTTCGGCGCCGCGCCCTGGGCCGAGGCGGTGCGCATGGGCCAGTCCTTCGTCGACGGCGGCGCGCTGCCGCAATGGGAAGGCTACGGCGGCTACCTCGCCCACCTCGAGCGTCACGCGCCGGGGGCGAACATCGCCGCGCTGGTGGGCCACGGCACGGTGCGCGCCGCGGTGATGGGGAAAAAGCAGGGCGCGCCGGACGCGGCCGAGATGAAGCGGATGAAAGCATTCGTTCAGGAGGGGCTGGACGCCGGTTGCGTCGGCCTGTCCACCGGCCTCATCTACGAACCGGGCCGCCACGCGAAGACCGACGAGGTGGTCGAGCTCGCCGCGCTGATGAAGGGCACCGGCGCGCTCTACGCCACCCACATGCGAAACGAGAGCCAGGGGCTGCTCGACTCTGTGAACGAGGCGGTCGAGATCGGCCGGCGCGCAGGGGTGCCGGTGCAGATCTCGCATCACAAGGCCTCGGGCCGCCCGGCTTGGGGGCTGGTGAAGGACTCGCTCGCGCTGATCGAAGCCGCGCAGAAAAAGGGCTTGGACGTGCACGCCGACCAGTACCCCTACACCGCCGGCAGCACCGTGCTCTCGGCGGTGATCGCGGACGGGCGGCTGAACGACGGCCTGGGCCGGCTCACGCCCGAAGACGTGGTGATCGCCTCGAGTGCCGGCCACGCGCACTGGGAAGGCAGCACGCTCGCCGCGCTCGCGCAGGAGATGGCGCTCGATCCGATGGACGCGGCGCGGCGCGTGCTCGAGGCCCAGCCCGGTACCACCGTGGTGCTGCACATGATGGACGAGGCCGACGTGCAGACGGTGATGCGCCACCCGAGCACCATGATCGGCTCCGACGGCCTGCCCACGCTCTCCGGGCGCCCGCACCCGCGCCTGTACGGAACGTTCGCGCGCGTGCTCGGGCGCTACTGCCGCGACCTCGCGCTGTTTCCGCTCGAGGAAGCGGTGTACCGCATGACCGGTTTTCCGGCGGCCAAGTTCCGCCTTCACGAGCGCGGCCTGCTGAAGCCGGGCTTCTTCGCCGACCTCGTGCTGTTCGATGCGAAGACCGTGATCGACGTCGGCACCTACGAGGACCCGAACCGCATGCCGGCGGGCATCGCCCACGTCTTCGTCAACGGCGTGGAAGTGGCGGCCGACGGCCGCGGCACCGGCGCGCGGCC
>DATCYZ010000069.1:0-7208 GCA_036526195.1 Burkholderiales bacterium | reverse complement strand
AAGCGCCTTGCCGCGATCGGCAATGAAATCGGTGGTGGCACCGCCATGCGCGAACACCGCGTCGCGCAGCACCGCGGCGAGAAAGGCCTTGTTGGTCTCCAGCCCGAGCACCACCGAACGATCGAGCGCCGCGGCAAGCGTGGCGCGCGCGGCATCGCGGGTCGGCGCGTGCGCCACGAACTTGGCGATCATCGAGTCGTACCAGGGCGGCACTTCGGCGCCGGTCTCGAGCGCATGGTCGACGCGCACCGAGGTCTCGTCAGGTCGCCAGAGGGCAAGTGCACCGGCCTGCGGCAGGAAGTCCTGCGCCGGATCCTCGGCACAAAGGCGGACTTCAATGGCATGGCCGCTGAACCGGATGTCGCCCTGCGTCGCCGGCAGGGGTTCGCCGGCGGCGACACGCAACTGCCATTCGACGAGGTCAATGCCCGTGAGGCACTCGGTGACCGGGTGCTCGACCTGCAGGCGGGTGTTCATTTCCATGAACCAGAACGCGCCTTGGCCATCGAGCAGGAATTCGACCGTGCCGGCGCCGACGTAGTCCGCGCTGCGTGCGGCGGCGACGGCGGCGGCGCCCATGCGATCGCGCAAGGCTGCATCCACGGCGGGTGAGGGCGATTCCTCGACCAGCTTCTGGTGGCGACGCTGCACCGAGCAGTCGCGCTCGCCGAGGTGGAGGCAGGCGCCGTGCGCGTCCGCGAACACCTGCACTTCGACGTGCCGCGCCGCCGCGAGCGCGCGCTCGAGCAGCAGGCGGCCGTCGCCAAAGGCGGATTCGGCTTCCGAACGCGCCTGGGCGAGCGCGGCGGGCAGGTCCTGCGCGCGCGTCACCAGGCGCATGCCGCGCCCGCCGCCGCCGGCGGCGGCCTTGACCATCAGCGGGAAGCCTGCGGTTTTCGCAGCGGCGAGGAGGGTGGCTTCGTCCTGCACGACGCCGTCGTAGCCGGGGAGGACGGGAACCCCGGCGTTCGATGCGCGTCGCTTGGCCTCGGCCTTGTCGCCCATTGCGCGGATGGCGGCGGGTGGCGGGCCGACCCAGACCAGGCCCGCGTCGAGGACGGCCTGCGCAAACGCGGCGCTCTCGGCGAGGAAGCCGTAGCCCGGATGGACCGCCTCGGCGCCGCTCTGGCGCGCAGCGTCGATCAGGGCGGCGATATTCAGGTAGGACGCGCGCGGCGCGGCGGCGCCGATGCGCACCGCGGTGTCGGCTTCGCGCGCATGGCGCGCGTCGCGGTCGGCATCCGAGTACACCGCCACCGTGCGCAGGCCCATGCGCCGCGCGGTGCGCTGAATGCGCACTGCGATTTCGCCGCGGTTGGCGATGAGCAGGGTCCGGAACACGGGCAGGCTAGTCGCGCTTCAGGTGCTTTGAGGGCAGCACGCCCATGTACTTGCAGATGATGCCGAGCATCACCTCGTCCGAGCCGCCGCCGATGGAACCCAGCCGCCCGTCGCGGTAGGCGCGCGACACCGGGTTGTCCCAGGTGAAGCCCATGCCGCCCCAGAACTGCAGCAGCGAGTCTGACACCTCGCGCCGCAGGCGGCCGGCCTTCAGCTTCGCCATCGAGGCAAGTTCCGTTACGTCCTCGCCCTTCACGTACAGGTCGCAGGCGCGGTAGGTGATGGCGCGCAGCAGCTCGATCTCGGTCTTCAGCTCGGCAAGCCGATAGTGCACGTACTGGAAGTCGAGCACCGTCTGGCCGAACAGCTTGCGCTCGCCGATGTAGTCGATGGTCTCCTTCAGGTTGCGCGTCAGACCCTGCACGGTGCTCGCCGCGGCCCACAGGCGCTCTTCCTGGAACTGCATCATCTGGTAGGTGAAGCCGAGGCCTTCCTCGCCAATCCGGTTGGTCACCGGCACGCGCACGTTGTCGAAGTGGATCAGGCCGGTGTCCGAGGACATCATGCCGATCTTGCGGATCTTCTGCGCCTTGACCACGCCCTTGGTCTTCATCGGCACGCAGATCAGCGTCTTGTTCTTGTGCGGCGCACCCTCCGAGGTATTGGCGAGCAGGCACATCCAGTCGGCCTGCAGGCTGTTGGTGATCCACATCTTGGCGCCGTTGATGACGTAGTCGCCGCCGTCCTTGCGCGCGGTGGTCTTGATCGAGGCGACGTCCGAGCCCGCGCCGGGTTCCGAGACGCCGATGCAGGCGACCGCGTCACCGGCGATGGCGGGCGCGAGGAACTCCCTGCGCAGTGCGTCCGAGCCGAAGCGCGCGAGTGCCGGCGTCGCCATGTCGGTCTGCACGCCGATCGCCATCGGCACGCCGCCGCAGCGGATGTGGCCGAGCGTCTCGGCCATGGTCATGGCGTAGCTGTAGTCGAGCGCCGAGCCGCCGAAGGCCTCCGGCTTGGTGAGGCCGAGGAAGCCGAGCTTGCCCATCTTGCCGAACACATCGTGCGCCGGGAACTGCTCCGCCGCCTCCCAGTCGTCGACGTGCGGGTTGATCTCCTTGTCGATGAAGCGCTTCAGGTTGCGCTTCAGTTCCTCGTGCTCGTGGGTGAATTCCATCGGGTGTCTCCAGGCCGGAAAAAAGGGGTCAGACCCCTTTTTCAAAAACAATCAAAGTGCAATCAATGGGTTGCGATCAAAAAAAGGGGTCTGACCCCTTTTTGCGGTCATGGGCGGGCGACGCCGAACTGGACCGGCCGCACGCGACGCGCGTCGCCTTCGCGGCACACGGACAACACGAAGCCGAGGACGTTGCGCGTGTCGCGCGGGTCGATGATGCCGTCGTCCAGCATCAGGCTGCTGGTCACGAGGGCCGAGGACTGGCGTTCGAAGTTCTCGACGATCTTCGCCTTCATCTCGTCGATCTTCGCGCTGTCCACGGGCAGGCCCTTGCGGCGCATGCCGCCCTCCATGACGATCGCCATCGTGAGCGCGGCCTGCTCGGCGCCCATCACCGAGGTCTGCGCGTTCGGCCAGGAAAACAGGAAACGCGGCGCATAGGCCCGGCCGCACATGCCGTAGTTGCCCGCGCCGTAGGAGGCGCCGCACATCAGCGTGACCTGGGGCACGCTGGCGTTGGTCACCGCCTGGATCATCTTCGAGCCGTGCTTGATCATGCCGGCCTCCTCGGACGCTTTCCCGACGATGTAGCCGGTGGTGTTCTGCAGGTAGACGATCGGCAGTCCCGTCTGGCAGCAGGTCTGAATGAAATGCGTGGCCTTGGTGGCGCCGGCCGGGTCGAGCGGCCCGTTGTTGGTGATGATGCCGAGCGGCATGCCCTGCAGCGCGGCGTGGCCGCAGACGGTGGCCGGGCCGTAGTCGGCCTTGAAGTCGAGGAAGTCGGAATCGTCGACGATGCGCGCGATCACCTCGCGCATGTCCACCGCCTTGCGCGGATCGGCCGGCATCACGCCGAGCAGTTCTTCGGCGTCGTAGCGCGGCGCCTTGCCCGAGGGCGGCGTCGCCGCGCCCCAGCCGAGACGGGCGAGCACCTCGCGCGCGAGGCGCACGCCGTCGGCGTCGTCCTCTGCGAGGTATTCGCCGAGACCCGACACATGGGTGTGCATCACGGCGCCGCCGAGTTCCTCGTCGGTGGCGATCTCGCCGGTGGCCGCCTTGAGCAGCGGCGGCCCGGCGAGGAAGGCCTTGGCGCGGCCGCGCACCATGACGACGTAATCCGAAAGCCCCGGCATGTAGGCACCGCCGGCGGTGGACGAGCCGTGCACCACGGTGACCACGGGCAGGCCGGCCGCCGAGAGGCGCGCGAGGTTGCGGAAGATGGCGCCGCCGTGGATGAAGCCCTCGACCCGGTACTTGAGCAGGTTGGCGCCCGCGGATTCGACCAGGTGCACGAAGGGCAGGCGGTTCTCGAGCGCGAGTTCCTGCGCGCGCAGGAGTTTTTCGCGCCCCATGGCCTGGATCGCGCCGGCGTCGATGCCGGAGTCGCTCGCCACCACCATGACGCGCACGCCGGAGACGTACCCCAGGCCGGAGATCATGCCGCCGCCGGGCACCGATTTCTCTGGATCGGGGTTGTCCAGGCCGTAACCCGCGACCGAGGACAGTTCCAGCCACGGCGCGCCGGCGTCGAGCAGGCGCGCGATGCGCTCGCGCGGCAGCAGTTGTCCGCGCTTGTCGAACAGCGGCCCGGCCTTGGCCGAGGCGGCGACGGTGCGCGCTTCCAGCGCGCGCAAATGCCCGATCAATTCGAGCATGCGGGCCCGGTTCGCGGAGAAGGCGTCGCCGGCGACGGCGAGCTTCGATTCGATCGCCGGCATCTCAGTCGTCCAGCACCTTCGGTCGGGTCGCGAGATGGAAGCCGTCGAATGCTTCGGTCGCGCCGCGCGGCTTGACCGGGCGCACCGCCTTCACGTTCGGCACGGCGCCGTCGACGCGCAGGCAGGAACCGGAGATGAAGCCGGCCGCCGGGGAGAGCAGGAAGACGATGGCCGCCGCCACCTCGGATTCGGTGCCCAGCCGCCCGACCGGCACCTGCCGGTGCAGGCCGCGGATGTGCTCGCGCATCTCCGACGGGTACTGGTCGAGGCCGCTCGAGGCGATCCAGCCCGGGGCGACGGCATTGACGCGCACCGGCGCCCATTCGAAAGCCGCGGTCTCGGTGAAATTGAGCATGCCGGCGCGCGCCGCGCCCGAGTGGCCCATGGTCGGCATGCCCTGCCACATGTCGGCAATGATGTTGACGATGGCGCCGCCGTGCGCCTTCATCGCCTGCGTGAAGCACTCGCGCGCCATCAGGAAGCCGCCGGTGAGGTTGGTGCGCACCACCGTCTCCCAGCCCTTGGCCGAGATCGCCTCCAGCGGCGCGGCAAACTGCCCGCCTGCATTGTTGACCAGGAAATCGATGCGTCCAAGCGCGCTGAGCGCCGCGGCGACGGTTTCGCGCACCCGTTCTTCCTCGCGGATGTCGCAGGCGAAGCAGTGTGCCGTGCCGCCGGCTGCGGCAATTTCGGCGCGCACGCGCTCGAGCTTCTCCGGCTTGCGGCCGATGAGCGCCACGGTTGCGCCGAGCGCGGCGAGTTCATGCGCCGCGCAGCGCCCGAGGCCGGAGCCGCCACCGGTGACGATGCCCGCGCGTCCGGCGAACAGACCCGGGCGAAAGATCGAATCGAAGCGTCTGCCTGCGGTCATGAAGTCACGGGGTGCATGCTTTGTCGGGGTCCTGCGCACGAGTATCATGCATCATTTACGAACTTCCCCGCCAGAGAGTCCGCACCGTGATTCCACGCACCCTGTTTTCCCCCGAGCACGAGACCTTCCGCGACAGCGTGCGCCGCTTCATGGACGCCGAGGTGAAGCCGCGCGAAGAGCACTGGCAGGAGCAGGGCTACGTCGACCGCGACGTCTGGACCAAGGCGGGCGCGAACGGCTTTCTCTGTGCCAGCATGCCGGAGGAATACGGCGGCTCGGGCGCCGACAAGCTGTACTCCATCATCCTGATCGAGGAGCAGGCGGTGGCGAATTCCTCCTCGCTGGGATTCGGCCTGCATTCCGAGATCGTCGCGCCCTACCTGCTGCGCTACGGCAACGACCACATCAAGCAGACCTACCTGCCGAAGATGGCGAGCGGGGAATGGATCGGCGCGATCGCCATGAGCGAGCCGGGCGCGGGTTCCGACCTGCAGGCGGTCAAGACCACGGCGATCCGCAAGGGCGACCATTATGTTTTAAACGGCTCGAAGACCTTCATCACCAACGGCTGGCATTCCGACCTCGTCATCGTGGTGGCGAAGACCGACCCGGCCAAGGGCGCGAAAGGTACCAGCCTGCTGGTGGTCGACAACAGCATGAAGGGCTTCACCAAGGGCAAGCGGCTGAAGAAGCTCGGCCTGAAAGGGCAGGACACCGCGGAACTGTTTTTCGACAACGTCGAGGTGCCCGCGGAGAACCTGCTCGGGCAGGAGAACAACGGCTTCATCTATCTGATGCAGGAACTGCCCTGGGAGCGCATGCAGATCGCAATCGGCGCGGTGGCCAAGACGCTGGCCGCAATCGAGTGGACCATCGAGTACGTGCGCGAGCGCAAGGCCTTCGGCAAGCCGGTGGCCGGCTTCCAGAACACCCGCTTCAAGCTCGCCGAAGCGGCGACCGAAGCGCAGGTGGCGCGGGTCTTCGTCGACCGCTGCATCGAACTGCTGCTGGCGGGCAAGCTCGATACCGCCACCGCCTCGATGGCGAAGTACTGGGTCTCGGACCTCGAGTGCAAGATCATCGACGAATGCCTGCAGCTGCACGGCGGCTACGGCTTCATGTGGGAGTTCCCCATCACGCGCGCCTATGCCGACGCCCGCGTGCAGCGCATCTACGGCGGCACCAACGAGATCATGAAAGAAGTGATCTCGCGCAGCATGGGGCTTGGCGGCTGACATAGTGGAAAAAGGGGTCTGACCCCTTTTTCACCGGGACCTTTGCAAATCAGTGGGTTACATGAAAAAGGGGTCTGACCCCTTTTTTGAGCGGAGGATGAAATGGCCGAAGCAATGATCTACGACGCGCTGCGCACGCCGCGCGGCACGGGCAAGAAGGACGGTTCGCTGCACGAGGTGAAGCCGATCACGCTGCTCTCGGGACTGATGCGCGAACTGCAGGGGCGGCATGACTTCGACACCGCGAAGGTGGACGACGTCGTCATGGGTTGCGTCACGCCGGTGGGCGATCAGGGCGCCTGCATCGCCAAGACCGCGGCGCTCGCGGCAGGCTGGGACTGGCAGGCCTCGGGCATGCAGCTGAACCGCTTCTGCGCCTCCGGGCTGGAAGCGGTGAACATCGCCGCGCAGAAGGTGCGCTCGGGCTGGGAAGACCTGGTGGTGGCCGGCGGCGTGGAGTCCATGTCGCGCGTGCCCATGGGGTCCGACGGCGGTGCGTGGGCGCTCGACCCGCAGACCAACTTCGACCTCGCCTTCGTGCCGCAGGGCATCGGCGCCGACCTGATCGCCACCCTCGAGGACTTCGGCCGCGAGGACGTCGACGCCTACGCCTGGCGCTCGCAGCAGCGTGCCGCGGCGGCGCGCGCCGAGGGACATTTCGCGAAATCGGTGGTGGCGGTGAAGGATTCCCTCGGCGACACCATCCTTGCCGAGGACGAGTTCATCAAGCCCAATACCACCGTCGAGGGCCTCGGTTCGCTCAAGGCCTCGTTCGAGGAGATGGGTCGCATGGGATATGACGCGGTGGCGCTGCGGCGCTACGCGCAGGTCGAGCGCATCCGCCACGTGCACACCGCGGGCAACTCCTC